>DATIEU010000446.1:0-15461 GCA_035455565.1 Steroidobacteraceae bacterium
CACAAGGCGGCACTGCTCTCGATGTCGGACGAGCTGGCCGTGGCCATGAACCGCCTCGAGGTCGGCGACACCGAGTCGGTGCGCCAGTTCAAGCGCTCGATCCGCGCCGCCATGGAAATTTTCCTGCGCTTCACGCATCGCTACTGGTTCCACGAGGTCTCGAACCAGGCGATCGCGCGCAGTATCTACCGGCGCCTGACCGAGCAGCTCGGCACCGAGGCTCTCTACGACGAAGTGCGCGCGGAAGTCGAGGACATGAACGAATACCTCGACACGGACAGCGTGCGCCGTCAGGCGAACACGTTGCTGCGCCTCACCGTGGTCACGATCTTCGGCCTCATCGGCACCGTGGCCACCGGCTTCCTCGGCATGAACCTGATCGCGGAAGCGGAGCGCCCGCTCGGCTGGCGGCTACTCGCGTTCGTGGTGATCCTCGCCGGCACGGCTGCCATAACGATCATCACCATCGTGAAATCCAAGCGCCTGGCCGATTTCCTCGATGCGCTCTCGGACGAGCGCGTGACCTGGCGCGACAAGTGGCGCGCCTTCCTCCAGACCTGGACGAATTAGACCGCAGTCCGCGCGCGATGAGACTCAGACCGACGGCGTGACCGTCGGCCGATGGCTGTGCGGCTGCGGGTGCGGGGCGCCCAGGTACTCGCGCCATACGGCCATGAGCACCGCCAGGATCACCGGACCGAGGAACAATCCCACCAGCCCGAACGCGGCGATACCGCCCAGCACGCCGAACAGCACCAGCAGGAACGGGATACGCGTCGCGTTGGCGATGACGAGCGGACGGATGAGATTGTCGACCCAGCTCACCACCAGCCCGCCCCACAGCAGGAGCCCCACGCCCGCGCCGGTGCGATCGGTGATGATGAGCCACACGCCCGCGCTCACCCAGATCAGCGGCGCCCCGAACGGTACCAGCGCGATCAGCGCGGTGATGGCGCCGAGCAGGGCCGGCGCCTCGAGCCCGAAGATCCAATAGCCCACCCCCGCCAGGATGCCCTGCCCGAGAGCCGCGAGGACAATGCCGTACACGACTGCGCGCGTCGTGTCGCCGATCGCGACGATGTAGCCGTCGACCCGCTCGCCCAGCAGCTGATGCAGCACCTCGCGCACCTGCCGGGCGAACTGCTCGCCGTTGCGATACATGAAAAACGCGGTGAGGAGCGCAAAGAAGGTCTTGGCGAGGTTGCGGCCGACGCCGCCGATCACGATGCGGATCTCGCTCAGCGACTGATCGGCGAGGGCGCCGAGCTCGGTGGGCAACGACGAGGGATCGCGACTCACCCGGTCGATGAGGTCCTGCAACCATTCGCCGAGCCACGGGATGCTGGCGATCGACTCGGGCAGCTGCGGGCGGCGCGCCAGGAAGTTCGCCAGCACGTCGTAGGCATTCGCGAGCTCGCCGCGCAGCAGCGTCGCGAGGAATACCAGCGGCACGACGAACGCGGTCGCGAGCAGCAGCGTCATGATGATCGAGGCGAGCGTGACCTGGTTGCGCAGCAGCGCGCGCAATCGCACGAACAGCGGCCAGGTGACATACGTGAGGATCAGTGCCCAGATGACCGGCACCAGGAACGGCTTGAGCACCACGTAGCTCAGCAACACGAGGCCTGCGAGCAGCACCACGACGATGAGCCGTCTCAGCCATGGCGATGCATGCAGGTCTTCGAACATCGGCACAGTTTACTGGGAAACGAACCGCGCCAGCTGACGATCATGCGTGCGCGACAGGAGGAGCTGCGCGGTGATGGCACCGCAAAGGGCCATGAACATGTCCCACTGCGTATCCCACACGTCACCCTGCATGCCGAGGAATGCCTCGGCCGAGCCGCCACCCACGATCGCGGCCAACCATTCGATGAACTCGTAGCAGGCGCTGATCGCGAGGCAGATCGCACAGACGATGAAGAAGAGCCAGCCGCCGCGTACCAGCGGTGTTCTGCGGAGCAGGATCTCGCGCGCGATCATCGCCGGCACGAAACCCTGCGCGAAATGGCCGATGCGGTCATACGGATTGCGCGCGAAATCGAGCAGGTCCTGCAGCCAGTACCCGAGGGGCACCTTGGCGTAGGTGTAGTGGCCACCGAGGATCAGGATGAGCGCGTGGATCGCGATCAGCACATACACCAGGTGCGTCAGCGGGAAACGCCGCGCCGTCGCGAAAAGCAGCGGCGCTGCGATCAGCACCGGTGCCACTTCGAGCCACCACGTGAGCCGATCCGTGGGGCCAATCGCCGAGATCACGAGTGCGAGCGCCACGAGCGCGGCGAGCGCGAGCGGCAGTCGGAAGTAGTTCTGCGACAGGGCGGCATTCATGGCGCTCATGCCCGGCTCTCCTCGTCGGCGAGAAACGTTTCGATCAGCCGCGCGATTTCCGCGGGCCGCTCGTGATGCATCATGTGACCGGCGCCGGGCACCGTCTCAATACGCACGTCCCTGAAGAGTTCTCGCAGCCGCTCGTCCTTGCCCTCCTCACCGAGGCGGCCGCGAAACTCGGACTGTTCGCCGACCAGCACGAGCACCGGGGCGGTGACGTTGCGCCAGCAGGCAGCCGCCTCTTCGCGCCGGTAGAGCACCGGATTCACGAGCTTGTGACGCGGGTCGGCGCGGATCCGGAACTTGCCGTCGTCCGCGCGCTCCGTCCACGCCTCCGCGATGAACAGCGCGCGGGCGGGATCGAGTCGCGGGTTGCGGCCGGCCAGGAACTGCGCGAACTGCTCGAGCGATGCATAGGTCGAGAAAGCAGGCGTGCCCTGCAATTCTTCGAGCCAGCGCCGGTAACGCGCGGGCGCCTGATCCGCTGAGGTGCGCGGCAGGCCGAGACCTTCGATGTTGACGAGTCGGCGTACCCGCTCCGGACGCACGCCGGCATACAGGGAGGCGACGTTGCCGCCCATGCTGTGGCCGACGAGGAGCGCCGGCGCCCCCGGCGAATAGACTTCGAGCAGCGCGTCCAGGTCCGCGAGGTAGTTCGCAAACCAGTAGCCCGCGGGTTCCCACTCGCTGCGCCCGAAGCCGCGCCAGTCGGGCGCGACAAAGCACCAGCGATCGGACATTTCGTCGACCAGGAACTGGAATGTCTCGCCGGTGTCCAGCCAGCCGTGCAACAGCACGAGCGGCGGGTTGCCTGGTGTTCCCCAGCACGCCACGTGATGGCGCAGCCCGCGAATCACGTGCGCTTCGTGACGGGCGCTGCGCCGTGGCCGATAGCTCGTGCTGCGGGTAGCCAACGCTGCGGGCGGCCGCGACGCCTAGTTGTGCGGCGGCTTGGCTGGATCCGAGCGCGTCACCCGCCGGCGCTTCTGCGTCTTGCGTCGCCCCGAGCTCTTTTTCGCTTTCTTCCGCTTCTTTCTTGCTCTTGCCATGTTGCCTTCCTGCTCGTTAACCGAATGCCGTGCCGATGAGGGCACCGATCAGCCCGCCGATCAATCCGCCCGCGGCCGCAGCCCAGAGGAGATGCGGAGGTTTCACGGGGTCGCTCTGGACGGTGGGGTCGGGATCCTTGCCGTTGTCGGAGTCATCTCTTCCATTGCTCATGACAGCCTCCCTAATCAATCCCTGTCTCGCGAACAGCGCGGTCGCGCGGCGCCGGGCATCTTACCTGACGCCGCGCACGGCTGGCGTGCCGTTGGTCCCCTCGCGATTGCCGACGAATGGCGTGGAATCTAGTATGTCCGTGCTGCTTCTCCGCAGGGATCGCAAGGGCTCGCCATGCCCGCCGAACCGCTCCGCAACGTCGAGGACATCATTCGTCGTGCAGCCGGCGTCGGACCGCACGAGCGCCTCGCCTTCGTACGCAATGCCTGCGGTGGCGACACCGCACTCTATGAAGCGGTGATCGAGCGCGTGTCGGCCTCGTGGATGAGCGATCTCGCCGAACAGGAGCCCGGGCATGAGGACGCGGCGGCGCTGGCACTCGGCGACAGCCGGCAGGCCGGCGAGCTCATCGGCCCGTATCGCATCCTGCGCGTGCTTGGCCAGGGCGGCATGGGCGAGGTGTACCTGTGCGAGCGCGCCGATGACCAGTATCGCAAGCAGGTCGCGATCAAGCTGGTGAGCCGCGGCCTCATCTCGCGGCAGGTGCAGACCCGCCTGCGCACCGAGCGCCAGATCCTCGCGACCCTCGATCATCCCAATATCGCGCGCCTCCTCGACGGCGGCACGTCCGCGGACGGCGTGCCGTACCTCGTCATGGAATACGTCGATGGCGAGCCGATCGACGAGTTCTGCGACCGCCGCGAGCTCACCGTCGCGGAGCGCCTGCAGTTGTTCCAGGTGGTGTGCTCGGCGGTGCAGGCGGCCCATCGCAACCTGATCGTGCATCGCGACCTGAAGCCCAGCAACATCCTGGTCACCGCCGATGGCACGCCGAAATTGCTCGATTTCGGCATCGCGAAATTGCTCGACGTGCGCCAGACGGCGCACACCGTCGCGATGACCCAGGCCGACATCCGCATCCTGACGCCCGATCACGCGAGCCCGGAGCAGATCCGCGGCCAGCACGTCACTACCGCGAGCGACGTGTACGTGCTCGGGGTGCTGCTCTATGAGCTCCTCGCCGGCAGCCGTCCGTTTCGCGTCGAGGGCCTGCGTCTCATCGACATCGAACGGTTGATCTGCGAACAGCAGCCTGTGCCACCGAGTCACACCCTGAACGTCTCACAGGTGGGCAGGGAGCAACTCGAGCGCACCGCCGGCAGGCGCCGCACCACGGTGGCGCGTCTGCGCCGCGCGCTTTCCGGCGACCTCGACAACATCGTCATGATGGCGATGCGCAAGGAGCCCGAACGACGCTACGGCTCGGTGGAACTGCTGTCGGGCGATATCGCCAACCACATGCGCGCCATGCCGGTGATCGCGCGCAAGGACACGTGGGGATACCGCACGCGCAAGTTCGTGAGTCGTCACACGCTCGGCGTGTCGCTCGCCGCGGGCTTCGTCATCGTGCTGACGGCATTTGCCGGGGCGATGTACGTGCAGGCGGAGCGCATCGCACAGCAGCGTGACGAGGCCAACGCACAACGCGCACGCGCCGAGGCCGAGGGCAAGCGCGCCACGCAGGTGTCGAATTTCCTGGTCGACCTGTGGCGCCAGGCGGACCCTGGCGAACACCGTGGCGAGAAACTGACGGCGGACGAGATCCTCGAACGCGGCGCGCGCCGTGTCGAGGTCGAGCTGAAACAGGATCCCGAGACCCAGTCGCACATGATGGAGGCTATCGGCCGCGTGTACCTCTCCGCCGGCAAGACGGACAACGCGCTACCGCTCCTCGAGCGCTCGCTCGAGCTGCGGCGCACGCTCTTCGGTCCCGAGCACGTGATGACCGCGAGCAGCATGCAGAGCCTCGCGAGAGCGCGCCAGGAAAAAGGCGACTACGCCGCCGCCGAGGCGCTCCTCAGGGATGCGTTGCGTATCCAGGAGCAGAAGCTCGGCCCCGACAACGACGCCGTGGCCACCACTCTGTCGAGCCTGGGCGCCGTGCTGATGGATCGCGGCGCGCTGGACGCCGCTGAGAAAATGTACCGCCGCAGCCTCGCGATCTACGTCGAACAGGGCAACGAGCACAGCGTCGGCGCCACCGAGGTCATGAACGGTCTCGCCAACGTGCTCACCTTCCGCGGCGATCACGCCGCCGCCGAGCCGCTCTATCAGCGTGCGGTCGATATCGACAAGGAGTTGCGCGGCACCAGCCATCCCGATGTCGCCATCGAAATGGCGAACCTCGCCACCGCCATGCAAATGCAAGGCAAGCTCGCGGCCGCCGAGCCGCTCTATGTCGAGTCGATCGCGATCCTGCGCCGCGTGAACGGCGCCGAGCACCCCAACACCATCACGATTCTCGGCAACTACGGCTGGTTCCTGCAGCTCAAGGGGGAGCTCGAGGAATCCGAGCGCGTGCTGCGCGAGGTACTGGCGTTGCGTCAGCGCACTCTCGGGGCCGGCCATGTGCTGGTGGGCTACGACCAGTCGAACCTGGCCAATGTCCTCTATGAGCGTGCGCGCTTCACCGAGGCGGAAAAACTCTACGGCGATGCGTTGGCGAACCTCGAGAAAACGCTGGGATCCGATCACCAGTACGTCGCTGCCGCTCTGACCGGGCTCGCGCGCGTATATGCCGAGCGCGGCGACGAGGCGCACGTGATTGCGACAGTCGATCGTGCGGTGAGCATCTGGCGCAAGGAGCTCCCTGCCGATCACTGGTGGATCGCCAACTCGCAGGCCGCCCTGGGACTGTGCTTTGTCCAGGAGCGCAAGTATTCCGAGGCGGAGCCGGTGCTACTCAGCAGTCTTGCGTTGCTGGAAAAGCAGCGCGGTGCGGACAGTGCAGATGCGCGGCGCGTGCGCGCCTGGCTGGTGAAGCTCTATGAGTCGTGGGGCCGACCGGAGGCCGCAGCGCGCTATCGGCAGCCGATCGCCTAGCCATGCCTGTCCAGCGCGAGCTCGCCGGCGGCCGCGTGCCGGTGCGGATCTTCACCGATGACGTCGCAGACGATGCGTTGCGCCAGCTCGAGCAAGTCGCCCAGCTGCCGTTCATCCACGGGCATGTGGCCGCGATGCCCGACGTGCATTACGGCATCGGCGCGGCCGTGGGCGCGGTGATACCGACGCGCGGCGCAATCATCCCGGCGGCGGTCGGCGTCGACATCGGCTGTGGCATGAACGCGCTGCGCCTCACTCTGAAAGCCGAAGACCTTCCGGAGAGCCTGCGTTACGTGCGCGCCGCGATCGAAGCGCGCGTCCCGGTCGGGTTCGAAATGCACGACGGCGCGGCTGCAGACAAGCGCACGCTGCGCGCGCTCGAGCCGGGACTCAATCGCATCTTCGATGCGCACCCCGCGCTCGAAAAGCGCCTCAAGAAACCGCGCGAAACCTGGGCGCGCCAGCTCGGCTCGCTCGGTGGCGGCAATCATTTCATCGAGCTCGCGCTCGATGAGCCGGGCCGCGTCTGGGTGGTGCTGCATTCGGGCAGCCGCGGCATCGGCAACGCGCTCGGCACGTACTTCATCGAGCTTGCGCGCCGCGACATGCAACGCCACCTCGCACAGCTACCGCATCGCGACCTCGCCTACTTCGAAGAAGGCGCGCAGCACTTCGACGACTACGTCGAGGCCGTGCACTGGGCGCAGGACTACGCATTGCGGAACCGCCAGGTGCTGATGCAGCTGATCCTCGAGGCCCTGCGTCGCGAGCTACCGCCGTTCGAGGTGACGGACGAGGCGATCAATTGCCATCACAACTACGTCGCCGTGGAGGAACACTTCGGCGCGCAGGTGTTCGTCACGCGCAAAGGCGCGATCAGCGCGCGCGCCGGCGAGCTCGGCATCATTCCGGGCAGCATGGGCGCACGCTCGTACATCGTGCGCGGCAAGGGCAATGCGGACTCGCTCCACTCCTGCGCGCACGGCGCCGGCCGGCGGATGAGTCGCGGCCAGGCGCGCAAGCGCTTCCGGCGGGCGGATCTCGAACAGCAGACTGCGGGCGTCGAGTGTCGCAAGGACTCGGGCGTGCTCGACGAGATACCCGCGGCCTACAAGGACATCGATTCAGTGATGGCCAACCAGAGCGACCTGGTCGAAGTCGTCCACACGCTGAAGCAGTTTGTCTGCGTGAAGGGTTAGGCCCCCAGAAACACCTTGTACGCGGGATTGTTCGTCTCCTCGACGTACGCGTAGCTCAAGTCCTCGAGGTGTGTCGCGAGCTCGGCACGCTCTTTCGCCGGCACCTGGATTCCCGCAAGCACCCTGCCGTAGTCCGAGCCGTAATTGCGGTAGTGAAACAGGCTGATGTTCCAGCGTGAGCCGACCGCGCGCAGAAACTTGAGCAGTGCACCCGGGCGCTCCGGGAACTCGAATCGGAACAGCAATTCGTTGGCGATGCCGCGCGCGTGGCCGCCGACCATGTAGCGCACGTGCAGCTTCGCCATTTCGTTGTCGGTCATGTCGACCACGGGATAGCCGGCGTCCGCGATACTGCGCAGCACCGCGTCGCGCTCTTCCCTGCCCTGGGACAGCGCGAGACCCATGAAGATCTGCGCGCGCTCGGCACTCTCGTAGCGGTAATTGAACTCGGTGACGTTGCGCGAGCCGAGCACCTCGCAGAACTTGAGAAAGCTGCCGGGCTGCTCGGGGATCTCGACTGCCATGAGCGCCTCGCGCTGTGCGCCGATATCACCCCGCTCGGCGACGTGCCGCAGGCGATCGAAGTTCATGTTGGCGCCGCTCTGCACGGCGATCAGCGTGGCGTCGTGCAGGTCCTCGCGCGCTACGTAGCTCTTGATGCCGGCGACGGCGAGCGCGCCCGCGGGCTCGGCAATCGCGCGCGTGTCCTCGAAAATGTCCTGGATGGCCGCGCAGATCTGGTCCGTGCTGACGAGAACGACTTCGTCGACATACTGGCGCGCGAGCCGGAATGTCTCTTCGCCCACACGGCGCACCGCCACGCCGTCGGCAAAAATGCCGACGCGCTCGAGGGTCACGCGCTCCTTGAGCTTGAGTGAGTCATGCATGGCCGCGGCATCCTCGGGCTCGACGCCGATGATCCTGATGCGCGGATAGAGCGACTTCACGTATGCGCCGATGCCCGCGATCAGGCCGCCGCCGCCGACGGGCACGAAGATGGCGTCGATGTCGCCCGGGCGCTGGCGCAGGATCTCCATGCCGATGGTGCCCTGCCCCGCGATCACGTCGGGATCGTCGAAGGGATGAATGAAGATGAGGTTGCGCTGGCGCTCGAGTGCGAGTGCTTTCTCGTGCGCCTGCTCGAAATCATCGCCGTGCAGCAGCACCTCCGCGCCCAGGTCCATCACCGCCTGCACCTTGATGTGCGGCGTGGTCAGCGGCATCACGATGACCGCCGGGATGCCGCGGTGCCGGGCGGCGAGCGCTACGCCTTGCGCATGGTTGCCGGCCGAGGCGCAGATGACGCCACGCTGGGACGCGGTCTGCGACAGGTGGGCAATCTTGTTGTAGGCGCCGCGCAGCTTGAAAGAGAAGACCGGTTGCAGGTCCTCGCGCTTGAACAGCACGCTGTTGCGCAAGCGCCGCGACAGCCGCGGCGCGGCTTCGAGCGGGGATTCGATCGCAACGTCGTAGACGCGCGCCTTGAGGATGCTCTCGACGTAGTTGTTCTGCACGTAGCGCAGGCCCGGTCGGGAAACCTGCGGCTAACTTAGCAAGAAAACGACCTCACCGGACACGAAACCCGTAGAGTCAGCCGCGCTCGCCCGTGACGGCGAACCGGAAGCGGGTCTTGCCCACCATGACGATGTCGCCGTCACTGAGAGCCTGTCGGCCCTTGACGCGATGATCGTTCACGTACACGCCGTTGGTGCTGCCCAGGTCCTCGATGACGGTCGCATTCGGACCGGCGAGGATCTTGGCGTGATGGCGGCTGATGTAACGGGTGTCGATCGCGATGTCGTTGTCGTCGGTGCGCCCGATGTTGGTCACCTTGCGATTGATCACGTGCACCACTTCGGTCTCGGAATCCAGCCGCACCAGCAGCCGCGCCGCGAGCTCGGGCTCCGGCGCCGGGGACGGCGCCACCGGCGGCTCCGGCCTCGCCGGATTGCGCAGGCCCGAGTCGTCGCCGCTCAGGCGGCGGATGTCGCGCTGGATGTTGCCGATGATTTCGTTGCTCGCCTTGAGCTCGCCTTCGAGCCGCGCGATGGCCGCATCGCGTGTCGCCAGCGTGTCCTGGAGGTGACGGATCTGGCCGCGCTGCTCTTCGAGCGTGCGCTGCACGCCCGATTGCTGGTCGTTCTTCTGCCTGAGCTGCGATTCGAGCCGCAGCATCGAATCCTCGGCCACGCGCAGGTCGCCTTCGAAACGCGCCAGGCTCTCGGCCTTGTCACGCAATTCGCGCTCGAGCGCGGTGAGGGTGTCGGCCTGGTCTTCGATGGTCTTCTGCAGCGTGTTGATGCGTTCCGCGCGCACCGCGAGCTCGGCCGCGGCCACCCGCGCGTCGCTCTCGAAGTGTGCGAGCCGCGCTTCCTTCTCGCCTACCGCGCCCGCGATTTCCGACCATTTTTCCTTCCAGTTATCGAGCTCGCGCGCCTGCGATTCCGCGATCTCCTCGTGCACGCGCTGCCGCGACTCGAGCTCGGCCGCGGCGCGAATGCGCGCGTTGAGTTCCGCCTCGAGGCCCGCCGCACGGCCCTGCTCGTTCTGCACGGCCGTGATGAGCCCGGTGATCTCCTCGACGCGCCGGTTGAGCTGCTGGCGCAGCGCCTCGTGAGAGGCGCGCATGGCGTTGTATTCCTCGTCGCGCTCGTGCACCTTGGCCGCAGCGTTGCTCACATCTTCCTGCATCGCCAGCAGGCGCGCGTCGCGTTCCGCCACTTCGATCTGCAGGCGCGTGCAATCGTTGGCCTGGAGCTTCAGGCGCCGCTCGAGATCGGCGATCGCGCCGCCCGAATCCTGGGTGAGTGCGCGCAGGCGGCCCAGCTCTGCGGCGCGCTCGTTGAGCGCCAGGTCACGGCTCTGCAGCTCGCCCCTGAGCTCGAGGATGAGCGCATCGCGTTCGCGCTCGACGCCGTGCAGGCGCGCGATCTCGCCGGCGCGCTCGGTGAGTTCGGCCTCGAGATGCGCCACCTGCTGCAGATGAATGTCGATCTCGTTCTCGAACGCGAACAGCGCATCGTCGTGAAAGCGCCGCCGCGTTTCCAGGTTCTGCAATGACTCGAGGCTGCGCTCGGCCTGGCGCTGCATCCTGGTGAGCTCGCCATCGAGCTCCGCGAGCTTGCGCGACTGGCGCTCGAGAGCGCGCGCCATGTCGCCGCGCGCCACTTCCTTCTGCTCGATCTGCGTCGCGAGCTCGGCGATCCGCTGGTCGCGCGCCGCGATATCGGAAAGTCGTGACTGCACCTGGGCTTCGAGATGCCCGATCGAGCTCTTGAGGTGCTGGCCGGCCTGGTCGTGACTCTGGGCCAGGCCTTCGAGCTCGCTCAGCCTGTGGGCCTGCGAAGCGGATTCGCTCTCCAGCGTCGCGATGCGTGCCTCGCGCGCGCGGATCACGTCCTGCAGCGCGACCTTGTCGATGTCGGCGGTATCGCGCTGCTGCTCCAGCTGGCGAATCTGTTCGGCACGCGCGGCGACATCGCTCTTGAGCCGCGCGATGGTCGCACCGCGCGCGTCGAGATCGGCCTTGAGTCCGTCGCGAGCGTCGTTGAGATCCGAGATATCCGACTGGAGCTCGGCCCGCTCTTTATCCTGGGCACGGAGCTGGCGTTCGAGTCGCGCGATCTGCTGCTCGAGGTTGGCGGTATGCTCGGACTTGGCGCGCAGGTTCGCTTCGAGCGAGCGGATGGTGTCGAAGACGCCGGCAAGATCCGCGGTCACCGGTTGCGCAGGCGCGCTCGCCGTCTCGGTGACGCTGGTGCGCAGCACCGTGATGCCGTGCGCGACTTCGTAGGCGGCCGGATCGAGCACCGGCAGCTCGTCGGTGCTATCCGGATCGGTTTCGTGACCGGTGGTGCGGTCTGGTCTCGTGCTCATGGAAATGTTGTCCCCGTCAACGTGCGGTCGATCCCTTGGCGGAGCCGCTCTTCTATTAGTTTGGCTGGCTCCGTCGCACAGTGGGTCGCAAGCGGCCGTGAAAGGCAAGAGGAGAGTAAACATAAGGGTCGCCGTCGTGCAAATCGGCGTTGCGCGGCGCAAAAGATCGTGTAGGAGTCCTACAAGCGTTTTGCAGCAGATATATAAGAGGAGTCAATGCGCAACGTATACCTGCTCGCTGTGGCCCAGGCGCTCGCCGCCTCGGGGATGTTCGTGGTGGTCCTGCTCGGTGGAATCCTGGGAGCGGAGCTCGCGCCACGCCCCGAGTGGGCGACGCTGCCCATTTCGATGGGCGTGCTCGGCGTCGCCGCGACCACGATTCCGGCCGCGATGCTGATGCAGGTCATCGGCCGCAAGCGCACCTTCATTCTTGGTGCCGCGCTCGCCGGCGTATCCGCGCTCGGCATCGCCTGGGCCGTGACCCAGCAGAACTTCGCGCTCTTCTGCGTCACCATCTTTCTGATGGGCGCCAACATGGCGTGCGTGCAGCAGTACCGCTTTGCGGCCGTGGAGTTCGTGCCGCCGGAGCGCGCCAGCGTCGCCGTGTCGGTCGTGATGTGCGGCATGTTGTTCGCGGCATTCGTCGGCCCGCAACTCGCGCTCGCCGCGCGCGACTGGATTCGCAGCACCGAGTACGCGGGCTCGTTTGTCGCCGTGGCGCTCCTCAGCGCCATCGCAATCGGCGTGCTCACGCGCATCGAAGTGCCGCCGCTGCGAGCCGTGCAGAGCGCAGAGCCGGCGCGCTCGCTGTCGCTCATCGGGCGCCAGCCGCGATTCCTGGTCGCGGTGCTTGCGGGGATTTCGGGGTTCGCGGTGATGAGTTTCATCATGACCGCGACGCCCCTCAGCATGCACGTGGTGGACGGGCTCAGCGTGGTCGACACCAAGTGGGTGATCCAGAGTCACCTGCTCGCAATGTTCCTGCCGTCGCTTGCGAGCGGCTGGCTGATCGCGCGCCTCGGGGTGAAGCCGATGATGAGCCTCGGCGTGCTGCTGATGGGCCTGTGCATCGCGATAGCGGCACTGGGCTCGCACCACTTGATGCATTACTGGTGGGGGTTGGTATTGCTCGGTGCGGGCTGGAACCTGCTGTTCGTCGCCGGCACGACGTTACTCACGACGACGTATCGGCCCGCCGAGCGCTTCAAGGCACAAGCGGTCAATGAGTTCGCCGTGTTTGGCTCCCAGGCACTCGCTTCCCTGCTCGCAGGTCCCGCGATCCAGCATCTCGGTTGGAAAGCGCTCAACCTGACGGGCTTGCCATTGCTGGCGTTGATGGCGCTCTGCCTGTTCGCATTGCGTGAGCCGGCGCGCGAGTCGGCGCACGTCGCTCAGGCTCGCGGGAAGAGTTAGCGGCTTTCAGCTCGCGTTGAGGAATTCGCGCGCGTGGCGCGCGATCAGGTCGGGTGCAGCGGCAAAGACGCTCGACCCGTGCTCCGGGAGATCGATGAGACGCGCGCCGCGCACCAGGTGCCGCGCGCGCTGCCCCGCGTCCCAGAATTCATCCTTCGGGCGCACGATCAGTGTCGGCTGACGCAACAGCGGCAGGCGTTCGTTGGCGGCATAGTGGTGGGCGGCGCCCGTGCCCCAGGCACCCGCCGCACCGCTCTGCAAGCGCTCGGCGAGCGCCGCCGTGCACTCCTCGAGAGTGACGCCAGCACCGCGGGCCTGCACCTGGCGCTGCCACTCGCGCAGGAGATGCGCGCCATCCTCGGCCGGAAGTGCTTGCGAGCCCTTGCCGTTGAAGGCCTCGCGCTCTTCGGCATTGAACACCGGCACGGACACGAGGACCACGCGGCGCACCTGTTCCGCGCGCAGGATGCCGAGCTCGGCCGCGATCAACGCGCCGCTCTGGTGACCGAGCAGATCGATCTGGCGAAAGCGCATCGCATCGACGAAGTCGGCGATGGCCGCGGCATACTCCGCGATACTCGGCTTGTGCGGCGGCGCATCCGACTCGCCGTGTCCGGGAATGTCGGGCGCGTAGACCGACCGGTCGCGCGCGATCACCGGCAGGAACTTCTCGAACACGCGCCCCGAGCGCGGACTCTGGTGCAAACACAGGAGCGTCGTGTGCTCGTCGAAGCCGCCACTCGTGGGAAACGCGGTGCGTACATGCAGTTGCCCGAAGCGGCATTCGAAGTAGGCACGACGCACGCGGACCTCGTCGTCCGTAACCTGGGGTCGCGATCTGAGCTTCGTGCGCATAGCGGGGTGAGGACCCTTGTCGCAGGCGGATCATGACGCATCCGCGCGATTGAGGCACTCTTATATTCTAGATGCTGACCCGTCATCACCTGGCGTCCCTGCTCATGATCCTGGCGGCGCCTGGTGCCCTGGCGCAGGGCGCGCTGCGCGCGGGCGAAGAACAACTGGTGAACTACGCCTTCGCCACGCAGCTCGGCTCTGGGGTGTACGACGTCTCCGGCCGCACGCTGCAGATCTACCGAGTGCCCTTCAGCTATTCGTTCACGGAACCCGCGATCGACCGGCCCGGCATGAGGCTTACCCTGCCCGTCACCCTCGGACTGCTGGATTTCGAGCCCCGCGACGTGCTCGAGACGGGTCTGCCGGAATCCTTCGACACCCTGAGCTTCGTGCCGGGCATCGAGCTCGATTTCGAGCTCAGCCCGCGTTGGCACTTCCTGCCCTTCGGCGAGGTCGGGCGTGCCTGGGACCTCGGCAACGATGCCGACGCCGACGTCTATTCGTTCGGTGCGCACGCGGCGGCCACGTGGAGCGAAGAATGGTTGGACGTCCTGTTCCTCGACGTCGGCGTCACGTACACCGCCGTCGAGCCGGATGCGCCCTTGCACAAGGACGACGTGTTGCTCGTCGAGATCGGCCTCGAAGGCCTGGACGCGCTCGCGGTGAGTGTCGCGGGCTACGCCCTCGACTGGGGCCCATACGCGCTGGTGCAGGCGTTCGTCGACGCTGCGGAGGAGCCGCTCGATCAAGCGCCGAAAAGCGCCGACCCGTACCAGTTCGAGGTCGGCGTCACACTGGGCACGCGCGAGGACGTTACCGTATGGCAGATCCCCCTGGGACGCTTCCGCATCGGCCTCGGCTACCGGTTCGGCGAGGATCTGGACGCCTGGCGCCTGGTGTTCGGCGCGCCGTTCTGACACCGGCCAACTAGGCGCAGCGTTCCTCGATCACTTTCCAGTCGATGTTGTCGAGTACCGCCTCGACCCACTGCTCGCGGCCCTTCACGCCGAAGTCGCGCAGGTACGCGTGCTCCCAGAGATCGAGCACGAACACCGGTTCCAGGCTCGCGGGAATGCCGACTTCATGCTGTTCGATCCAGAAGGTCAGCAGGCGATTGCTCGTCCAATCACGTGCACTCATGACCCAGCCGGGACCGCGGGTGCGCGCCACAGCGATCATGTGATCTCGCCAGCCCTGCACGCCGCCGAAGGACATGTCGGCCGCCTCCGCGAGCAGGCCATCGGAGGGCAGATCGCCGCCCGGCCCGCGCAGCTGATCGAAGAAAAGCTCGTGCAGGACCATGCCGTTGTACTCGAAGCCGAGCCGATGGACCCAGCCCTCGGGATCGGGCTGCTTGCCCGGGTTCGCCTTGGCGGCGAGCGCCACCTCGAGCAGCTTGTTGGTGTTCTCGACGTAGCCTTGATAGAGCTGCAGGTGATCGTCGAGTGCTTCGCGCGAGATGCCCGCCACTTGCGACAAATCGAACTTGCGCACCGGGTATTCGCCGTTCGAGTGCGCCAGATCTTCGGGCTTGCGAATTCTCTGCTGCATGTCATGTTTCCTCGCTGCAATCCGCGCGCAGTGTCGCAGTGTCGCCGCGCCCGCCGCGCAGGTCCGTCGGACCTGCGGGACAACGGGCGTCAGCGGCTTCCTGCAGCGGGTCAGCGCGTCGGGCGAGGCCGC
>DATIEU010000447.1:0-6293 GCA_035455565.1 Steroidobacteraceae bacterium
TCTCATGTACCCACGGGTCTTCGCGGAGTATGCCGAGGCGCGCTTGCGGTTCGGCAACGTCAGTGCGTTACCGAGCGCCGTCTTTTTCTATGGCCTCGAGCCGGGCCAGGAGATCAGCGTCGACCTGGAGCGCGGCAAGACGCTCATCGTAAAGCTGGTCGCCGTGAGCGAAGTGCACGAGGACGGGGAGCGCACGGTGTTCTTCGAGTTGAATGGCCTGCCGCGCTCGGTGCGCATCGCGGATCGCAGCCAGGTGCCCAAGCGGCCGGCGCGTCGCAAGATCGATCCGGCGAATCCCGGTCACATCGGTGCGCCGATGCCGGGGACGATCGTCACGGTGAGCGCGGTGGCCGGAAAACCGGTGCGTCGCGGCGATGCACTCGCGACGCTCGAAGCGATGAAGATGGAGACCACGGTGCGTGCCGAAACCGACGGCACGCTCAGTGAAGTGCTGATGAAGCCCGGGCTACAGGTCGACGCCAAGGACCTGTTGGCGGTGATTGGCTGAAGCCCTCACTCCGAGGCGGCGCAGCGCCGCTGCCAGCAACCCGAGCAAGACGGAGCCTCCGAGCGCACCACCGCCGCCATCACCGTCGTTACCGGGCGCAGGCGTCGGCACTTGCCCGACGTTGAGCGAGACGTTGAGCGTATTGTTCTGGACGTTCGAGTCGTTGCTGGCCGCGAGCGTGACCGCGGCGGTGAAGCTGCCGTTCTGGCTGCCACGCACGCTCATGTCGATCCGCCGCGAGCTCCCTCCGGGAATCGATCCGAGATCGCACGTCACGGCTCCGCCGCCCGCAGAACAGGTCCCCGCCGTGGGAACCGCGCTATCGACCGTGATCGATGCGGGAATCGCGATGGTCACCATCGTGCCGTCGAGCGCCAGGCCACCCACCGAGCTCACATTCACTGCCCAGGCTGTCGCCTGATCGACCGGCGTGTTCACGGTCCCCGGGGTCGCGCTCAGCGCGCCATCGGCAAACGCAAACGGCGTGATGCACGCTGCGGCTTCCACCTCCGGCCGAATCTGCATGAGGCTGCAGGACGAGAACGTGCTGCTGCCGTTGACCCGCGGCTCCATCAGGAAGCCCGCGGCAGTGCTCTCGCAGGCCGAGCCCGCCTCGGTGTCATGCGGAGCGCCGAAGTTGTGGCCGATCTCGTGAGCCGCGACCAGCACGGCATTCGCGTTGCTGATCTCGGTGCCGCCCATGCTGAGCGACGCGCCGAAGCGCGCGCTGCAGATCGAGCTCGTGAAGGCGATGCCGACGGTCTGGCCGTCGAGGTTACGGCCCGTCATCAGGTGCGCAACGCCAGTGGCGCGAATGCCATTCGCGGCGTTGCTCTTGTAGAGGCCGACTTCATCGAGCAGCGCGTCCGGCACAGCCGTGGCGGTGAAGGGATCCGTCGCGGTCGCGAACACCCGCAGCGTCGTAACCTCGAGGTGCACGCCGACCTGGTCGCTGAAAATCCCGTCCACCGCATTCAGGCGTGCGAGCGCGGTCGCCTCGGCGTCACCGGGATGATCGGTCGTGAACTCGAAGTCACCGAGCACTGCGACCTCCATCTGGCCGGTCGGTACTGCGGCGAGCGCGGCCTGCTGCTTGAGCTCGCCCACCAGCGACTGGTAGGCGGCCATCGCCGCCGGCGACTTCTCAGCGGGCGTGACGACCTTGCAGAATTCAGCGCCCAGGTCCGACTCCGTGTCGGCGAGGCGATAAATGGCGGTCGTGGATGGCGCGAGCTGACCCTGGGCGATCATGAAGCGCTCCGCATTGCGCGCCGGCTCAATGAAGTAGAGCTGCGTGCCGTCCCAGATCATTCCGTGCACGTCGCGTCCGATGCGCGTCAGCCTCACCCAGGACTCCGGCGCACCCTGCAGTCGGCCGCGGTACACCGGGTAGCGTGCGAGCGCCGATTTTTCCGCCCCCGACAGTTTGCTCAGCAGCCGTTCGTTGGGTTCGAGCTCGAGGTCGAAGCGGCGGCCATAGGCCTCGAACGACAATTCCGTCGCTGGCCTGGCGCTCTCAGCGGTCGCGAGCTTCGCCGCCGGCAGATCGATCGACTCCGCGTGCCGGATGCGCAAATCAGCGGCGCTCGCGCTCGCGGCGCCGACGAGGAGCGCAAGCGCGCAGAGTGCGGTTGAGCATCGAATCGCCATGGCGCCTCCGTGGCTGCCGATCGCGACCTGTATAGCAGCGACTGCAAACAAGCGCGCGTGAAATCATTCACAGGCGCGATGTCGCCCGTTGACGACAACGAATCGGCATCCAGGCCTGCGTTTTATGAGACTTACTGACCGCTAATGCGTTGGAAAGTGCAGCTAGCTGCAGTCCTTGAGCGCAACAGCCGGATCGGCAAGACGCGCCGGGTCGAGCACAGCACGTTCCGCTATGAGCTTGCGCGCCGCCATGTAATCCTTCGGACTGTTGATCGCATCGAGCGCGAGCAGCTCGCCGCCGCGCAGATAGCAGGCGCTGAAGCTGCGCGTCGCCGGTTCGCCGCGTAACACGCAGCGATCGTAGCCGTGCGAGAGTCCGACGATCAGGAGCTTCAGGTCATACTGATCGGACCAGAACCACGGAATCTTGTCGTGCACGGAGTTCTTGCCGAGCATGTTGGCGGCAGCGCTCCGCGCCTGTTCGAACGCGTTGTCGACGGACTCGAGCCGCACACGCCGGCCGTAGCGCGGACTTGGGTGATTGGTGCAATCGCCGGCGGCGTACACATCCGCGGCACTGGTGCGGCAGTACTCATCGACCACGACGCCATTGTTGCAGGCAATGCCCGCATCCGCCGCGAGCTGTGTGACCGGCACGATGCCGGCGCCAATGACCACCACCTCGGCCGGGAACCTGCGCCCGTCGACGCACACCACTTCGCGCACCCTGGAGTCACCTTCGAATGCCGCGACGCCGGTATCGCAATGGAGCTTCACACCCTGTGCGCGGTGCTCTGCTTCGAAGAAGGCCGACACTTCAGGAGCGACGACGCGATTCATCACGCGCTCGAGCATTTCGAGCACGGTGACATCGAGCCCCAGCTTGAGGCAGGTGGCCGCGATCTCGAGACCGATATAGCCACCGCCCACCACGATCAGGCGTGCACCGGGTCGACAATGCGCGCGGATTGCCGCGACGTCGTCGATGGTCCGCAGGTAATGCACGCCCTCGAGCCCGACGCCCGGCACGTTGAGACGGCGCGCGGCGCTCCCCAGGCACAGCAGGAGCTGGCGGTAGTCGAGTGATTCGCCGCGCTCGAACGCAATGCGATGCGCGGCCGTGTCGATAGAGCTCACCGCACAGCCGAGCCTGAGCTCGATGCGCGTCTGCTCGTAATACGCACCGGACTTGATGAGCGCACGCTCGAACGGCAACTCACCCGCGAGCAGCTTCTTGGAGAGGGGCGGGCGCTGGTACGGCAGGTGCGGCTCGGCACTGGCCAACACGATGCGCCCGTCGAAGCCCTCACGCCGCAGCGCCTCCGCCGCCGCCGCGCCGGCATGACCGGATCCAACGATCGCGAACGTGTCGGACAATCCAATCACTCCGGCGCGTGCTGGTGCCGCGCGACCCCGAGATCATAGACTACGGCCGGGGGGAGCCTGCCAACGCACCAATCCCACGCATCGCGCGTCCGGACATGCGCTACAGTAGTGCATCGCGGCGCCGCCACGACCGCGCGACCGCGCCCAAGTGGCTGTTTGCAGGGGATGGCGCGGCAGGCACGAAAGCTGCACCAGCAGCCAAAACGCAGGCGAGGACCGAGCTGATGAAACTGATCACAGCGATCATCAAGCCGTTCAAGCTCGACGACGTGCGCGCGGCACTTTCAGAACTGGGGATCTCGGGCATGACCGTCACCGAGGTGAAGGGCTTCGGTCGCCAGCGCGGCCATACTGAGCTCTACCGCGGCGCCGAGTACGTGGTCGATTTCGTGCCCAAGACCCGCATCGAGGTCGCGGTACGCGACGACTTGGTCGACCAGGTCATCGAGGCTGTCAGCGCGGCTGCCAAGACCGGCAAGGTCGGTGACGGCAAGATCTTTGTCACCGACATCGAGCGTTCGTTGCGCATCAGAACCGGGGAAACCGACGACGCTGCACTGTAGAGGCGTGGCGCCGCAGACGGCGCCGCGTGGAAGAGGGGGGTTCATGAACATTCGACATCGGGCCGCGCCCATGGCATGGGGCGCGGTGGTTTTCGCGTGCATGAGCGGTTTGGCGCGCGCCGAGACGGTCCCGACGTTGGACAGGGGCGACACTGCGTGGCTCATCACCGCGACGGCGCTCGTGCTCTTCATGACATTGCCCGGGCTTGCGCTCTTCTACGCCGGCCTGGTGCGCTCCAAGAACGTGCTCTCGATCCTCGTGCAGTGCTTCGGCATCACGTGCGTGGTGTCCCTGCTCTGGCTCGTTGCTGCCTACGGACTTGCGTTCGGCGACGGTGGCAGCGCGCAAGGGTTGATCGGCAGCTTCGACAAGGCTTTCTTTCGGGGCGTCGGGCGCGACGCGCTCACGGGCACCATCCCCGAAACCGTGTTTGCCATGTTCCAGCTCACCTTCGCGATCATCACGCCGGCGCTCGTCATCGGTGGTTTCGCGGAGCGCATGCGCTTCAGCGCGGTGCTGTGGTTTTCGATCCTGTGGCTGCTGCTCGTGTACGTGCCGATCGCGCACTGGGTCTGGGGCGGCGGTTGGCTCGCCAAACGCGGCGTGCTCGATTTCGCAGGCGGCATCGTGGTGCACCTCAATGCCGGGGTCGCCGCGCTGGTCGCCGCGCTGGTGCTCGGCAAGCGGCGCGGATTCCCGTCGACACCGATGCCTCCGCACAGCCTGCCCCTCGCAGTCGCGGGTGCCGGCATGCTGTGGGTCGGCTGGTTTGGTTTCAATGCGGGCAGCGCGCTCGCCGCGAACGGCTCCGCCGGCATGGCGATGCTGGTGACGCACATCGGCGCCTCCGCCGGTGCGCTCGCCTGGATGCTGGTGGAGTGGTGGCGTTACGGAAAGCCGAGCGTGCTCGGCATCGTTACCGGCATGGTCGCGGGACTCGGCACGATCACGCCGGCTTCCGGGTTCGTCGGGCCCGGCGGCGCACTCGTCATCGGTGCGGTGGCGGGAACGCTGTGTTTCTTCGCGACGCAATTTCTCAAGCGCCGGCTCGGTATCGACGATTCGCTCGATGTCTCGCCGGTGCACGGCGTGGGAGGACTGATCGGAACGCTGCTCACCGGCGTGTTCGTGAGCGCCTCGCTGGGCGGCGCCGGGTTCGCCGAAGGCGTGAGCATGGGCGACCAGGTGCTGACGCAGCTCATCGGCATCGTCGCCGCGATCCTCTGGTGCGGAGTCCTGACCTGGGTGATTCTGAAGGTGATCGATCTGCTGGTCGGCCTGCGCGTGCCGGATGAGCAGGAAACCGAGGGTCTCGACCTGGCCCAGCACGGCGAGCGCGGCTACAGCTCGTAAGCGCGCTGTCCTAGAATCGAGCCGATGGTCGATCCTCAGCTCGAAGCCGCCGCCAAGCTCCGCCTCGGCACCTGCCGCCGGCACATCTTTCTCTGTGTCGGAGGCAAATGTGCGCCGCGCGAGCGCCAGGACGAATCCTGGGAGTTCCTCAAGCGGCGCCTGCGCGAGCTGGGCCTTTCCGACGTCGAGGGCGGCGTCCTGCGCACCAAGGCCGATTGCCTGCGCATCTGCACCGGCGGCCCGGTCGCGGTGGTCTATCCCGAAGGCACCTGGTACCGCGAGTGCACGCCGGCGAATCTCGAGACGATCATTCAACAACACCTGATCGGCGGGCGGCCGGTGGCGGCGCTCGCATTTGCTCACAACCCGCTGTAAGGCCAGAGGAGGGAGCGTGTCCGAGATCAATGCATTGGCCGTCGCGGTGGCGGCGCTCGCGACTTTCGTCATCGGCGGTCCGTGGTACAGGGTCTTCGGTGAGCGCTGGAACCGGGAGATGGGCGTCGGCACGAAAACACCCGGACATCCGGCGAAGGTCTTCGGCCTCGCTTACGTGTTCAGCCTGATCTCGGCGGGCCTGCTGGCTGCTTACCTCGGGTCGGATGTGGACGCCGCGACCGGCCTCAAGACCGGCGCGCTCGTGGGCGCCTGCTTCGTGGCCGCAAGCTTTGGCGTCAACTATCTCTTCGCGAATCGCAGCTTCGCAGCGCTCGCGATCGACGGTGGCTATCACATCCTGCAGTTCGCGGCGTTCGGCCTGATCCTGGGTCTTTGGCCGTAAGCGGCGGACACGCCATGCCTGAGGCGATTCGCGTTCACGAGCATGGCGGACCCG
>DATIEU010000448.1:0-3424 GCA_035455565.1 Steroidobacteraceae bacterium
GCTTCGCCTGACAGATAGTTGGTGATCAACACGCCGCGCGACGGCGCACCCGGCACCGGCCGCTGCAGGTCGCGAAAATTCGTGACGACGCCGAAACGACCGCGCCTGGACACGGCGAGCCACGTCCCCCCCGCCTGCAAGTCGCGTCCCCCGAGAATCTGCGGGCGATCCTCCCACCAGCCCATGGGCACGGCCGGCCGGTCGTGGAACTCGTCGCGATTGCCCGCGAAGATGAGCCGATAGCGTGGGTGGTGGTTCCAGGCGAAGACCAGCAGGCACATGGAAGCATTCTAGCCAAGCACCGGGGTTTCCTCGCCGCGCGGCCGGCCGGTCCCGGTTATCTTCAGTTCCTGAAGGCTTCAGCGTCGTTCAGCCGACGGCGTCAGCCAGAGGGGCGGCCGGGTCAGATGCGCAATCGCGTTCGCGTAGTAGCGCACCACGGGGAGCTCCGCCGGGTTCAGCCGGAATCGCCCGTTTGCGCTGGTCACCAGCTTTCGCAGCATGAGCATGCGCAAGCCAACCATCACGGAGTAGTCGGGGTCCTGCCGCGGCACGTACACGTGAGCGCCCAGGGACTCATATTCCTTTTGCAGCGCCAGGGCGGCGGTGCGGATCTCGCCTTCCGTCCATTCCCGTTCAGGTTCATCGGCGAACAGTCGCGCTACCAGCGACACGGGCAGCACTGGCACGATCCGCCCAACCGCAGTCATGAGATCGCCGGCGAGCTCCGTGACTCGCGCGGCGCGCGCGTCGCGGTCGAGTGTCGCCGGGTCCCAGTTGTTATAGGCAAGATAGCGGCGCAGCGAAATCGGTGCGCCGAAGTTTGCGCAGGCGTACCCATAGCGATACCAACGGCCGCGCAGCCGCAGCCACAGCTGCGAAGCGGCGAAGGCCAATGTCGTGCGCAGCGCGGCGAGACCCGAGCGCGGTTCGGAGGCCGGATCGGTATCGCGCAGGAGCGTGCGATCCTCGAGCACGCGATCGTAGTTCATGGCGACCGGCACGAAGACGATGTCGCGGCTGGCGCGCACATCGAACGCGCGCAACATGTAGTCGAGCAGGCCGATCTTCGGCTGGCGCAGGAGCCCGTCGCGACTCAGGCCTCCTTCGGGAAAGATCGCCTGCACGGCGCCGCCCTCGACCGCGATCTGCACGTAGCGCTCGAGCACGCGCCGGTAGAGGTCATTGCCGGAGCCACGCCGCACGAAGTAAGCGCCGAGCGAGCGCACCAGTTGCTGGATCGGCCATACCTTGGCCCATTCGCCGACGGCGTAGCTCAACGCCACGCGCTTGCGCGCGAGGTGCGCCACCAGGATGTAGTCCACGTTGCTGCGATGGTTCATGACAAAGACCACGCTCGCCTCCGGGTTCAGGCCCCTGAGGACGGCGTCGTCCGCGTGCCCAATGCGCACGCGATACATCATGTTGAGAATAGCCTTGGCGATGCCGTTGCCCACGCGAAAGTAGGCGTAGGCGTTGAAGGCGGGGACGATCTCGCGTGCATAGTGCTCGACGCGCTTGAGCGCCACTTCGCGCGGAATGCCCTCGGCCTCGGCGACGCGCATCACCTCGTTCAGCACCTTGGGATCGTAGACCAGCCGGTCGATCAGCACCTGCCGGCGCGTCATCGCGATCGGCGGGATCTTGAGGTCGAGCGTGCGGTTCACCTGCTCGGTGAGGCGGTTCACGCGCCGGCCGATGAACCAGCGCACGCTCGGCAGCAACAGCCGCGAGACGATCGCCCACGCGGCGAGCAGCGCCAGCACGACGAAAACCCACAGGGGCAGTACCACCGGGTGCGACATGATCAGCGAAGCATTGTTATTGTTGGCGCGCTGATTGGGATCCCCACATCGGGCTGACGCGGCACTCCTTCAGATTTCAGAGCCGCACACCCGGCGTCTCGCGCAGCGGTTGCCCCGCGTCGCTGTCGTACCAGTCCTCGATGAGGCGAAACGAAATCGACTGTATCGAGGGCATCGCGGGAAACCCCGAGGCAATGTCGGCGCGGCTGAACCAGCGCACGTCTTCGAGCTCCTGGTCCGTTCTCACGAGGTCGGTGCCCGACGCGCGAGCGGTAAAGCCCAGCATGATCGAGGACGGAAACGGCCAGGGTTGCGAGGAGTGGTAGCGAATGTCGGAGACGGTGATGCCCGTCTCCTCGCGCACTTCGCGCGCGACCGCGTCTTCCAGGCTTTCGCCCGGCTCGACAAAGCCGGCGATGGTGGAATAGCGCCCCGCGGGCCAGCTTGTCTGTCGTCCCAACAGCGCGCGCTCTCCGTGGGTCACGAGCACGATGATCGCCGGGTCGATGCGTGGGAACTGCTCGCTGCGACACGAGGCGTTGCTGCATACGAGCACATGTCCGGCTCGTGCGGCACGAGTCGGCGAGCCGCACACGCCACAGAAACGATGCCGCTGACGCCAGAGCGTGAGCGCGCGGGCATAGGCCAGGAGGCCGGCTTCGTCCTGCGGCAGAAGCGCCCCAAAGAAACGCAGCTCGCGGAATTCCCCGTCGGCATCGATTTCCGGCGGCTGCTCGCCTTCGAGCTCCACCAGGAAGCAGGCCTGCTCGTGGTAGAGGCCCAGGAATACCACGCTTTCCGGCGACGCCGCTTGCACGACCACGTGATCAGACGTCAGCAGGACCGCGCCCGGCGCGTCGCCACGCACGAAGAGATTGCGCGATTGCCACACGGGCACGAAACGCGCATGCGGATCGCGGCCGGCCTGAGCGAGCCAATCCTCACGCTCGCGCAGCTCACTGCGGCGATCGAGATAGGGTCCGGCAAAGATGTTCGGCCGGTCGGTTCGGGAGCTCATCGAAACAGCTGCGCGGGGGATACGCGGGCATTGTACCGTCCCGCGCGCCACGCGCCTGCCCGGCGTTCGAGCGCCTACGGGAGCAGCGGACTCCAGTCGCGGTGGACGGGCAGGAGGCCGCTCGACTGCGGCGTGCGACCCGCACGTGCGGCTTGTGCGTTCCGGCCGCAACGCGCGCACAGGGCAGTGGAAGCCGCGAACGCTTCCACGAGACCGAGGCCTCCGCACTCCCGGCACGTTTGCAGCTTGAGCTCATCGCCCAAAAGCAATGCGAGCAACAGGAACCAGGCGTGCTCGAACGACACGCGGGGCGCGAGGTGCAGGGCGAGGTAGCTCTCGTACGCCTGGCAGAAAAACTCGCCCGACTCGAGGCTCATCGCTGACATCGGGCGTCGGGCTTGCTCGCCGCGCGATGGCACGAGCCCCAGCATGCAGAACAGGCTCGCAAGCGTAGTGGCCTCGAACTGCATGGCGGGCGAGCGCAGGAAGTACTGAATCTGTCGCGGCGACTTGCCACGGTGACGGCGCACCGGCACGGCCGGGGCGTGCTGCAGGTAAGTGCGGTAGAGCTTGCGAATGCGATCGTCGCTCAGTCCGGTCC
>DATIEU010000449.1:0-2918 GCA_035455565.1 Steroidobacteraceae bacterium
CGATGAAGCGGGTATGCACGCCGTAGGCCCGCGCCTTCCATGTGAGGTAGAACGGATCGATCGGAATGCAGTGGCCGCCCAGTCCCGGGCCCGGCCAGTAAGGCACGAAGCCGAACGGCTTGGTGGCAGCGGCACGAATGACCTCGTGGATGTCGATCGACATCCGGTCGCAAATGACCTTCATCTCATTGACGAGGCCAATGTTCACCGCGCGATGGATGTTCTCGAGCAGCTTGGTCATCTCGGCGACGCGGGTCGAGCTGACTGGCACCACCTTGCTCACAACCTGCTCGTAGAGCGCAATGCCCGCCTCGAGGCAGGCGGCGGTCGTGCCGCCGCAAACCTTTGGGATGGTACCCAACAGGTGCTCCGAGCTTCCCGGGTTTTCGCGTTCTGGCGAAAAGCAAAGGAATACGTCGCGGCCGACTTCGAGGCCACGCGCCTCGATGCGGGGCCGAAGCTCCTCGTCGGTTGTTCCGGGATAAGTCGTGCTCTCGAGCGAGATCACCTGGCCGTGGCGCAGGTGCGGCAAGAGCGCCTGCATCGTGCCGATCACATAGCCGAGGTTGGGTTCGCGGTATTGATCGAGCGGCGTAGGAACACAGATGATCAGCGCGTCGGCGTCAGCGCAACGCTGGAAATCTCCCGTAGCCTCGAACCTCTCGGCGCGCGCCGCCGCCACCCTGGCGCCCAGGATGTGCTCTATGTAGCTGCTCCCAGCGTTGAGTGCCTGCACCTTAACCGGATCGATATCGATCCCGAGCACGCTGTAGCCGACCTCGGCGTAGCGCAACGCGAGCGGCAATCCGACATAGCCCATGCCGACGACTGCAACGATGGCGTCGCGGTTGCGAAGCTTCCGCAGCAAGACGTCTTTGAGTACCGGAATATCGGCTTGCTTCATCTCCAACCCGTTGAAGAATCGTCGGATTTTCTCAGAAAAGGCGGCCCCTGAACCACGCGGGGCCATCAATCTTTGCGGCGAATGCGATAGTAACTGCTTCCGATGGGGCCGAGC
Organism: Steroidobacteraceae bacterium; assembly: GCA_035455565.1. Taxonomy (GTDB): domain Bacteria; phylum Pseudomonadota; class Gammaproteobacteria; order Steroidobacterales; family Steroidobacteraceae; genus DATBVX01. Next base: position 1,019 of record DATIEU010000449.1, read on the forward strand.
GAACCGCATACCTCGCCGGTGGAGACTTGGAGGAATCGTCTTTCGCCGCGAAAGGCCTCGCCTCGAACATCGGTTCTTTGCTCTGGTTCGAGCGTTGAAAGCACGAGATTGGAGCCGATGAAGTCCGCCCCGCCTGTGACGAGGTCCATCAATTTGGGCAATTTTATAATTGCCAGCACATGCCGTTCGTCCCGGTGATCCTCTGCGGCGGCTCGGGAACGCGCCTGTGGCCGCTGTCGCGTGCGCATCTTCCGAAGCAGTTCCTGCCGCTCGTCTCTGAGCGCACTATGCTGCAGGAGACGGTCGCGCGTCTCCAGAGGCTCGAGGGCGCGCAACCGCCGATGGCGATCGCGAACGACGAGCACCGCTTCCTCGCCGCCGAGCAGCTGCGTGCGGTGTCATGCCTCCCGCAGGCGCTGATCCTCGAGCCCGCGAGCAGGGGGACAGCGACGGCCGCGGCGGTAGCGGCGCTCACGCTCTCGGACAAGGCGAGCGTGCTGCTCGTCCTCGCCGCGGACCACGCAATCTCCGACTTGCCGCAGTTCCATGCCGCGGTCCGCACCGCGGTGCGCTTTGCCAACGAGGGCGCGTTCGTCGTGTTCGGCGTTGCGCCGACGAGCCCCCACACCGGCTACGGCTACATCAAGCAGGGAACACAACGTGCCGACGCCTATGTCGTCGAGTGCTTCGTCGAAAAACCTGATCTCGAGACCGCCAAGGGCTTTCTGGCATCAGGCGGGTATTTCTGGAACAGCGGGATGTTCGCGTTCCGGGCCGACCGCTACCTCGCCGAGCTCGAGCGGCATCGGCCCGACATCGTCGCCGCCGTGAGGCGGGCGATGGCGGGAGCCAAGCGCGACATGGATTTCGTGCGCCCCGAGCCCACGGCGTTCCTCGCCGCGCCCGAGGACTCAATCGACCGCGCCGTCATGGAAAAGACGCGCGACGCAGTCGTGGTGCCGGCCAGGTTCGGCTGGAGCGATGTCGGCTCCTGGAGCGCGCTCTGGGCGCTCGGCGCGAAGGACGCGCTCGGCAACGTCTCGCAGGGCGACGTCATGGCCCGCGACAGCCACGGCTCCTACCTGCGTAGCGAGGGGCGTCTGATCGCTGCCGTCGGCGTCGAGAACCTGGTCGTGATCGAGACCAGCGACGCGCTCCTCGTCTCCACGCGCGAGCGGGCCGACGACGTCAAGCTGGCGGTCGACGAGCTCAAGCGCAGCAAGCGCACCGAGCATGCGATCCACCGACGCGTCTACCGGCCGTGGGGCTATTACGAGTCGATCGATGCCGGCGAGCGCTTCCAGGTGAAGCGCCTCATGGTGAAACCCGGCGCACGCCTTTCCCTCCAGAGGCACAACAGGCGGGCCGAGCACTGGGTGGTCGTTTCGGGGGAAGGCCTGGTGACCCGGGGAGAGGAAGAGCTACGCCTCGGCGCGAACCAGTCCACGTACATTCCGACCGGGACCAAGCACAGGCTCGAGAACGTGGGAACCGAGCCACTTTTCGTGATCGAGGTGCAGTCCGGCGACTACTTTGGCGAAGACGATATCGAACGCTTCTCCGACGACTACCGGCGCACCTAATCGAAGCTCAGGCGGCCGCGCGCTCCGCAGCGTACTGGATGCGGTAGAGCTTCGCGTAGACCCCTTCGCGCCGTAGGAGCTCGCCGTGACTTCCGCTCTCCACGATGCGCCCGCGCTCGAGCACCACGATGCGGTCGGCGCGCTCGATGGTCGAGAGCCGGTGCGCGATCACGATGGTGGTTCGCTCGCGCATCAGCGCTTCGATGGCGGCCTGGACCTGGCGCTCGGACTCGGAGTCGAGCGCCGAAGTCGCCTCGTCCAGAATGAGTAGCGGTGCGTTCTTCAGCACCGCGCGCGCAATGGCGAGGCGCTGGCGC
>DATIEU010000450.1:0-11423 GCA_035455565.1 Steroidobacteraceae bacterium
CGCCAACGCTCGCGTGCGAGCTCGCCGAGCGCCCGCGCTGCCGTGCCATCGACCATCATCATGACGTCGTGAAACGGCGGATATGCCGCCTCGTCCGCCCTGCGACGGTCCTCGGTTGGCCGGTGTGCGGGTGTGTCCCAGCGGCGCGCGGTGAGGTCGAGCCCGCCGCAGAACGCAACGCGGTCATCGATCACGACGATTTTCTGGTGATGCGAGCCTGACACGGGCTGCGTGTTGTCGTAGCGGATGCGCACACGCCGGTGCGGCTTCCATCCCAGGCCGTAGATGGGTGGAAACTCCCGGTCGGTGCCGAAGATCATCGGGTAATCCCAGATGAGCACGCGTACGTCGAGGCCACGCCGGCGCCGCGCGAGCCCGTTGAGGAAGTCGCCGAGCGCCACGGCCTCACCCGTTCGCTCGTCGAACTTGACCACGGCGCGGCTGTTGAAATCCCAGGCCAGGATGATGATCGAGTGGCGTGCGCGCTCGGCGGCCAGCGCGAAAGCGGTGAAGTACGCCTCGCCATCGACCAGCACCGCCGCGCGGTCGGCGTGCTCGATGCGCCAGCAGTTTTCCCCCGGTCGCAGAAGTGTGCTGGCCGGGCCGCCGTCGGGCACGGGCGCGCCTGCGCTCAGCGGCCGCCAGCCGCTGCGACGTACAGCGGCTGCACGCGTGGCAGCAGGCTCTCGAGATCCTTGATGCGCGACTGACCCGAGGGGTGAGTGCTCAGGAACTCGGGTGTGCCGCCGTTCGAGGCGACGCGCTCCATCTTGCGCCACACCTCGACGGCCGCGCGCGGATCGTAGGCCGCACGCGCCATGAGCTCGAGTCCGATGCGATCGGCCTCGGCCTCCTGTTCGCGACTGTGCGGCAACTGGAAGGTGACCGTGGCAATCATGTTGGCGAGATCGAGCGTGCCCTCCCCCACTCCCGCTACCACGGCCGCGCCGGTGAGCGCGATCTGCTGCGCGTAGGCGCGCGAAGCCCGTTCGCGACTGTGCTCGCGGAGCGCGTGCGCCATCTCGTGGCCGATGACGGCCGACAACTCATCGTCGCTCAGGTCGAGCCGTTCGATGAGGCCGGTATAGACCATGATCTTGCCGCCCGGCATGCAATAGGCGTTGAGATCCTTGGTCGACTGGACGTTGACTTCCCAGTTCCAGTTCACGGCGTCGGGACGAAAGACACGCGTTTGCGGGATCAGGCGGTTGGCGATGCGGCGCACGCGCTCCACCTGTTGCGAACTGCGATTGAGAACACCCTTGTCGCGCGCCTTGGCGAGCTCCTGCGCGTAGGCCTGCGCCGCGGCCTGGTCGATCTGCTCGCTCGAGAGCAGCATCTGCTGCTTGCGGTCGACGCCGACCGCGCCGGGCGCAGTCGTCTGCACGGTACTGCAACCGGCAGCGAAGATGAGCAACGCACCGAGCGCCGCTTTCACGATCCATCTGGTCGACATGAGCAATCCTCCGCCGCTTCCTGTCTGTTCTGCACGCAAGTGTGGATAGTGAGACAGCGCCGACCCGCTCACGGGTTCCCATCCGCGCGTAGGAGAACTCCCACGAATTGCAGTCACTGCCAAACGGCGGGCAGTTTCTGCCAAAAAAGCATCCAGCCCGCGCGCAAGACCCTGATTCGAACCCCTGAAGCGGTGCTCCTCGTTGGCACGCCGCTCGCAACAGCCAAGATGCCAGTGTGTAGCGCTGCATGTGCGGCGCGCCGGGTGACAGTGGTTGGGCCGTGATGGATTTGCACGATGTTCCAGGAATGGTTGTTCGTCGCCCTGAAACTGCTGCTGGTGGTGTGCCTGGTCGCCCTGGTGGTGGCCATACTGCTGATGCGCGCTGCGTGCGTCCGCATCGTCGCGCAGAGCACCGCGCCTGAACCGTTGCTGACCGTGAAAGGCATCACCCGGACTGACAGTCACCTACTGCAACGAGGAGTGTGAAATGTCCACACCGAATCCCACCGATCCCGGGCGGAGAACCCAGCGTGAGCGCGAGGAAGAGAAGCGCCGGCGCGAAACTCCGCAGCAGCCGGGCGAGACGCGCAGACCCGAAGTCGATCGGCCGCGCGAGCCCGACGAAACGGAAGAAGACTGGTCGAGGACCCCGCGCTGAGCTTGGCGTGGGTCAGCTAGAGCCGGCGGTAGCAGTGCCGCCGGCATTCCCGGCGCGCAACGCCTGGAGGAATTTGTGGCGCAATGTGAAGTCTGCGGCAACGACTATGACAAGTCGTTCCAGGTCGTGATGAACGGCAAGACCTACACGTTCGACAGCTTCGAGTGCGCGTTGCACCGCCTGGCGCCCAACTGCGCCCGTTGTGGCTGCCGCATCGCCGGTCACGCGCTCGAGTCGTCGGGAAATTTCTATTGCTGCGCGCACTGCGCACGCGAAGCCGGCATCGAGGGGCTGCGCGACCGCGTCGCCTGACAGGAAGATATCAGGCGTCGCGAAACGCCTGCGGGTTGAGCTCGTGCTTGCGTAACAACTTGTAGAACTCGGAGCGATTGCGCTCCGCCAGGCGCGCGGCCTGCGCCACGTTCCCCTGCGTCATCTGCAGGAGATTCACCAGGTACTCGAACTCGAAGTGATCGCGCGCCTGCGCGAACGGCAGGAACTCGCGCGGCTTGCTGCGCAGCGCCGCCTGCACCAGCGTCGCCGGTAGGAGCGGCGTGTTGGCGAGCACCACGCATTGCTCGACCACGTTGCGCAGCTGCCGGATGTTGCCCGGCCAGGGAGCCGACACCAGCAGCTCCACCGCCTCCGCCGAAAATCCGGTCACCGCGACCGCGGTATCCGAGAGCTTGGCGCGCACGGAGTTGAGAAAGTGCGCGGCCAGCAACGGGATGTCCTCGCGGCGCGCCGCGAGCGCGGGAATTTCCAGTGTCACCACGTTCACGCGATAGTAGAGATCCTCGCGGAAGCGGCGCTCGCTCACCGCGAGCTCGAGATCCTGGTGGCTCGAGGCGATCACGCGTACGTCGACGCTCACTGCCTCGCTCGCGCCGACCGGCCGGACCTCGCGCTCCTGCAGCGCGCGCAACAGTTTGGCCTGGAACGCCAGCGGCATGTCGCCGATTTCATCGAGCAGCAGCGAGCCACCGTGCGCCGACTGGATCAAGCCGACCCGGCTGTCGCTGGCACCGGTGAATGCGCCCTTGCGGTGACCGAAGAATTCCGACTCGAACAGGGCCTCGGGAATCGCGGTGCAGTTCACGGCGACGAAAGGCTGTGAAGCGCGGCGGCTGGCGCGATGCACGGCGCGCGCCAGCAGCTCCTTGCCGGTGCCGCTCTCGCCCTGGATCAAAATGCTCGAGTCGGTTTGCGCGACCTTGCGCGCGGAGCCAAGCAGCGATTCCATGAGGGGACTGCGTGTCACGATCTCGGAGCGCCACGCGTCGTCGTCGCGCGACTCGACCGCCGAGCTGCCTGAGGCGCGCAGCGCCTTGTTGATCGTAGCCGTGAGCTGCTCGCTGTCGAAAGGCTTGGTGAGATAGGCGAATACGCCGCGCTGCGCGGCGTCGACCGCATCCGGAATCGTCCCGTGCGCGGTCAGGATGATGACCGGCAACGTCGGGTGCTGGTTGTGGATCGCGTCGAACAGCGCCAGGCCGTCCATGCCGCTCATGCGCACGTCGGTGACGACGGCATGCGGCCGAAAGCGTGGCACCGCGGCGAGCGCCTGCCGGCCGCTTTCAGCGGTTTCCGTGAGCCAGCCCGCGCGCTGCAGCCGAATGGCGAGCAAGCGCAGGAGCTTGACGTCATCGTCGACGATGAGAATACGGGCCGACTCGCGCACTGCCTGTTACCGCCCGGGCTCGGAGTCCCGGTTCTTGATCTGCTCCTCGAGCGACTTGAGCGCCTCGAGCTGCTGTTCGAGCTTCGCGCGCTGTACGCGCTCGGCCTCCAGCTCCTGCCGCACGCTCTCGAGCCGTGCCGCGGTTTCCTGGCGCTTCTGTTGCTCGACGCTCAACTGCGCCGTGAGTTCCCGGAATTCGTCCGACTCGGTCCAGTCGCGCGATCCGCCCTGCAAGCCCGTCAACAACGTATCCGCAACCGCCTTACTGGCCGGGTCCGCATCGGCGCTCTCGCTCACTTGAGCCAGCAATCGCGCCGCGTTTTCCGGATCGTACGCGTCCGACGCAGGCTGCCCGAGCACCAACGCGAGCCTCAGGTCGCGGTCGGCTGAGGCTGGCGCCGACTCGAGCAGACCCTTCTCCGCCATCAGGGAGGTCGCGTCCTGTTGCCGTAGCGTGCGCGCGTAATCGCCAAGCGCCTCGAGCTGCGGATTGCGACATTGCACCGCTGCGGGTTCGGCCTTGGTTTCGCGCGGTGTCGAGCGACACCCGGCGATCGCGACGAGTGCGACCACGATCGCGAGCGTCCACGTTCGCAGGCGCATGTCAGGCCGCCTCGGACTGGCGGAAGCTGACGCGTACGCAGGCGCCGCGGCCGAGCGGCGAATCGCAGATTTCGATCCGTCCATCGTGTGCTTCCACATATTGTTTGGCGATCGTGAGGCCCAGACCCGTGCCCTGCACGTGCCCCATGTATGGTGCGCGGCCCTGGTAAAAAGGTTCAAAGACGCTGGTGCGTTCGTCCGCGTCGATGCCCGGGCCGTCGTCCGCTACCTCGAGCGTGACCTGGTCGCCCTCCGTTGCGAGCGACACGGCGATCCTGCCGTGTTGCGGAGTGTACTTGATGGCATTGGAGAGCAGATTGTCGACCACGGTTCGCAGCTGATTGGCATCGCCACGTACGTTGACGGGCGACAGGCGGGCATCGAGCTGCAGGCTCTTGGCGGTGCGGCTCAGGCTGTGCTGATCGATCGCGGTGCGCACCACGTCATCGAGCGCTACCTGCGCCGCGCGCGAAGGCTCGGGTTGCGGCGTCTGCGTCTTGCCGAATTGCAGCAGGTCCTCGATGAGTCGCTGCAGATGCTGTCCGCTCTCGCGCATGATCTGCGCGATTTCGCGCTGCTCGTGATTGAGATGCGCGGCGTTCTCATCGAGCAGCAGCTCCGAGCCTTCGCGAATCGTCGTGAGCGGTGTCTTGAGCTCGTGCGAGATGCGCCGCAGGAAGAGCGTCTTCTGTTCCTCGAGCTCGAGGATGCGCCGCCGCAGCCAATCGAGACTGCGGCCGAGCTCCTCGAGGTCCTGCGGCCCGCTCACCTGCACCTCGTCGTCGAAACGGCCCGCACCGAGGCGGCGGACGTGCGCATCGACCTGGCGGAGCGGCCGCGCGATCAGGTACGCAAATGTCAGACCGAGCAGCACCGCGACCGGCACGGCGGCAGCGGCCTGCAGCACGAGCGTGCGCTGCAGGCGCGCCGATTCGTCGCGCGCCTTGTTGGCGTGACGCGTGATGAGCTCGCTGCTCGCCGCGAGGATCGCGCGTGCCTGGCTGTGCAGCTGCGCCCATTGGTCGGCGGTGCGCGGCGGACTCACCGCTTGCGAGGGCTGGCCCGCGGGCGTAACGAGCGCACGATTGAGCGCGGCCTCGGTGACGACCAGTTTGCGCAGTTCTTCCTTGAGCGGGACGCCGAGATCGAGACTCATGAGGTGACGCGCCGCCGTGTCGAAACCCGCGCGCGAGGACACGTAGTTCAGATAGAAATCGCGGTCGGCGAGCACTTCGTACTGGCCGAAGCTGCGTTCCATGCCGGTGAGGTGCTCGATGAGCGCGCGGCTTTCATGGGTCGCGATCTCGGCGTCGAGCACCGCCTGGCGGTTGCGTTGCGCCAGCCGGTCGACTTGCACGACGGCCGTGATGACGGCCGCGATCAACGGAATCGCGACCGCCGCGAAGCCCAGGAGCACCAGCCGCACGATCGAGCGCGGCCTGAAAAACGGGGTGGTCAACGCCGCCGCTCCGCAAGCGGAAATGTGTACGCAATTGGTGACACTGTGCCGATATGCCTCTTTTTCCGCTGAAAACGCGCGTCCAGGCCAGCCCTGCGCCCGACGGCGTCGTCATACGACAACACTGACCACAGGCCGGTGCCCGGTGACCTGGAGCGTGATATCGGCATAACTACTTGAATGCCAACGGCAACGCAACGTTGGCACGCGCGATGCTTCATCCGCGCCGGTCGCCCGCCCGAGAGTTCTCGGCGGGCGCATCAATCTGCAAACAGTAAACGAGGTATTTCCATGGATAGCCGTATCAAGATCGCCGCCATTGCTGCACTCCTGAGCTGCTCCGCTGCGTACGCGGGCGACCAGGCGCAGCCGTCCGACACGATGGCGAAGAGCCTGCCGGAATTCAGCACGCTCGACGTCAACGCGGATGGCGCGATCAGCTCCGACGAGGCGAAGGGCCAGGCCGACCTGACGGCGGTTTGGGCCGAAGTCGATGCCGACAAGAACGGCAAGCTGAGCAGCAAGGAGTACGCCGAGGCGCGTACGAAGCTGACCAAGTAATCGACGCGATGAAAACGGCGGGTGCGCCCCTGGGTGCACCCGCTGTTTTTTGCCCTTTCCGATGACCGGGCGTAGCCTTTGCCCCACGCGTTGCGCGCCAGCGACGCGGCGGCGGCTCGCCCAATGAAAAATCTGCAAATCCGCCTGGCCCGCATGCCCGACGGCTCCCTTTCCGCAGGGGACCTGGCGGTGGTTGAAACCGAGGTCCCCGCCACCGGCAAGGGCCAGATGCTGTGCCGAACGCGTTGGCTTTCCCTGGAACCGCTCAATGGCTGTAACGCGCGCGAAGCGCGACCCGATCAGGTCGTGCCGGCGCAGGCGGTCTGCGAGGTCATCGAATCCCGCAACGAGGTGTTCAACGTCGGCGACATTGTCGTGATGGAGACCGGCTTGCAGAACTACCGGCTCTCCGATGGCGTGCAAGTGCATCGCGTGCGCACCGGCAGTGCCCCACTCTCTGCCGCGCTCGGCATCATGGGTGAACCGGGTCTGACCGCGTATTGCGGACTGCTGGATCTTGCGCACGTGCGCGAGCGCGAGACGGTGCTGGTGTCGGCGGCGGCCGGCCCGGTCGGTTCCATGGTGGGCCAGATCGCACGCATCAAGGGTTGCAAGGTCATCGGCATCGCCGCCGGGCGCGAGGCGAGCGAGTGGTGCCTCAGGGAAGCGCATTTCAGCGCCTGCATCAATCCGCTCGCGGACGCTCTCGATACGCGGCTGCGCAAGCTCGCACCGAAGGGAGTCGACGTCTTCTTCGACTGCGCCGGCGGCGAGGTTTTCAAAGTCGTCGTGGAAGGCGGTCATGTGGCAGCGAATGGCCGCGTGGTAGTCTGCGCACCGCTCGCACGCGCCAACCGGGACGAACGGCCCGTGCTGTCCGTCCTGGCCCGCGCACACGAGCACCGGCGCGAGGCCTTTCTCCGCGATGTAATCGCGTGGTTCGCCGAGGGACACCTCCGGTATCGCGAGCACGTGGTCGAAGGATTGCAGAACGCCGCCGAACAATTCTGCCGGGTGATGGGCGGAGAGCTCTTCGGCCGCGCACTGGTCAAGACTTAATCCCGGCTGCCATTTCCCCCGGTACCTGAAACCACGCGGCTCGGCCTTACAGTCGTGCCGCTGGTGCGCTCGTTTGCGCAACCCGCCGCGATCCCGGCAGAATGCGCGCCCACAATTTGAACCCGGGGAATCTCCTGCATGCATCGGCCGGCTCGTTCCTGCGCGCTCCTCATTATTCTTGGTGCCATCGGCGTCGGCGCCGCTCCGCCAGCCCGGTCCGAGACCGCGTCAGCCGACCCGCCGCCGCTCAGCGCGCGGGCGATGTGGCAGCTCAAGCGGCTCGGCGATCCCGCGATCTCGCCCGACGGCAGGCTCGCCGTGGTCCCGGTCACGCACTATGACCTCGAGAAGAACCAGGGCTACACCGACCTGTGGCTGATTCCGACGGCGGGTGGCGCGGCGCGTCAGCTCACCAGCGATGCAGCGCCGGACACGGATCCACGCTTCAGCCCCGACGGCCAATGGATCGCCTTCGTCTCCAAGCGCGACGAGGACAAGCAGAGTCAGATCTACGCGATCGCACTCGCGGGGGGCGAAGCGCGACGCGTCACCGACGTGCCGACCGGGGCGACCGCACCGCGCTGGTTCCCGGACTCGAAGCGCATCGCGTTCGTGAGCGCGGTGTGGACCGACCTCAAGAGCTGGGACGAGATGGACGAGCGCATGCAACAGCGCGTCGAGTCCAAGGTGAGCGCGAAAGTCTGGGAAAAGGCGCCGTTCAGTCATTGGGATCATTTCATCGAGGATCGCATCCCGCACGTGTACTCGATTGCGCTCGACGGCGGTGAGCCCACGGCGATCACGCTCGGCACCGGTTACTCGCTCTCGATCCGTGAGCCCGGCGCAGACGACTACGACGTAGCGCCGGATGGCAAGGAAATCGCGTTCTCCGCCGACACCGATCGCAGCGGCATCGATTCGAATTTCGACATTTTCGTAGTCCCCGCCACGGGCGGCGAAGCGCGCAATCTGAGCACCGATAACGCCTGCGACGACACCGGGCCCATTTACAGCCGCGACGGCCGCTGGCTCGCGTACACGCGCCAGAAGATCAAGGGGTTCTACGCCGACCGGGAACGGCTGATGGTGGTCGATCGGCGCGCCGGTACGACGCGCAATCTCACCGAGGACTGGGACCGCTCGGCGGAAGGCCTCGCGTGGTCCGCAGACTCGCGTGCTCTTTACGGCTCGATCGACGATGCCGCCGTGCGACGCATCTATCGGATCGATGTCGCGAGCGGCAGCCTCAAGCCACTCACGAGCGAAGCGAGCTACTCGGGACTTGCGGTGGCAGGGCCTGCTCTCATCGCGATTCGGCAGACGTTCTCCGAGCCACCGACGCTCGTGAGCGTCAACCCGCGCAGCGGCGCGGCAACCAAGCTCTCGACGTTCAACGACGAGGCGCTCGCGAGGGTGCGTCTCGGTAAGGTCGAGAGCGTGACGTACAAGGGCGCGCGCGGCGACGACATCCAGATGTGGATCGTCTATCCGCCAGGCTTCGATCCCGCACGCAAGTACCCGGTGTACATGCTGCTGCACGGCGGCCCGCACAACGCGCAGACCGATGGCACGCAATGGCGCTGGAACGCCCAGGTGTTCTCGGGCTGGGGCTACATCACGACGTGGCACAACTTCCACGGCTCGAGCGGCTTCGGGCAGGCCTTCACCGACTCGATCAATCCCGATCGCATCTCGCTGCCCTACGAGGACACCATCAAGGCCGCCGAATACCTGATGTCGAAGCCGTTCGTCGACGCCAACCGCGTCGCAGCCGGCGGCGGCAGCTACGGTGGCTTCCTGGCCTCTACGCTTCTCGGGCGGCCGCACCCGTTCAAGGCGCTCATCGCCCACGCGGCCGTGTACGACAACTTCACGCAGTACGGCTCCGACTACGGCGGCGAGAAGGCACGCTTCTTCGACCACTGGGACAAGCCCGCGGAGTTCATGAACTATTCGCCGCACGCGGCGGCCGGCAGCTTCAACACGCCGACGCTCGTGATCCATGGCCAGCTCGACCTGCGCGTGCCCGTCAATCACGGCTTCGAGCTCTTCAATACGCTGCAGACGCGCGGCGTACCGAGCAAGTTGGTGTATTTCCCGGATGAGAATCACTGGGTGCTGAAGCCGCAGAACTCGCTCTTCTGGTACCAGACGACCCAGGACTGGCTGAACAAGTACATCGGAGCCACTTCGCCATGAAACGTCGCGAAATCATCCGCTCGGCAGTCGCGCTGGCCCTCGCAACCGGCGTGCCGGTATCGCGCGTGCTGGCTCAGGAACCCGCGAAGCCCCTGCGCCTGCTGGTGCTCGGTGGCACGCGCTTCATCGGGCCGCATTTCGTCGAGCAGGCGCTCGCGCACGGTCACCAGGTGACCCTGTTCAACCGCGGCAAGACCAATCCCGGCCGCGTGACCAGGGTCGAAGTGTTGCACGGCGATCGCAACGGCCAGCTCGATGCGCTCAAGGATCGGCAGTGGGATGCGGTGCTCGACACCTCGGCGTTCGTGCCGCGCATCGTCAAGCTCTCGGCGGAGCTCCTTGCGCCCTCGGTCTCGCACTACGTGTACGTCTCGAGCATCTCGGCGTACGCGAGCTTTGCGCAGGCCAACGACGAGTCCTCGCCCACCGGCAAGATCGCGGACGAGACCGTCGAGAAGGTGGATGAGAACACCTACGGCCCGCTCAAGGTGCTATGCGAGCAAACGGCCGAGCGCATCATGCCGGGACGCGTGACCGTGCTGCGGCCCGGCCTCATCGTCGGCCCGGACGACAACACCGATCGTTTCACGTACTGGCCGGCGCGCGTCGCACGCGGCGGCGAGGTCATGGCGCCGGATTCCCGTGCAGCCGAGATCCAGGTCATCGACGTGCGCGATCTCGCGGCCTTTGCGCTGCGCTGCATCGAGCAGCGCACGCTGGGCATCTTCAATCTCGTTTCGCCGGTGCACACCTTCACGATGGGGCAGCTCCTGGATTCGTGCGTGGCTGCCGCCAAATCGGATGCGACGGTTACCTGGGTTCCGGCAAAGTTCCTCGCCGAGCAGAAAGTCGAGGGTTGGAGTGACATGCCGGTGTGGGTCGATGCGGTGGGCGATGAAGCCGGCTTCGCGCTCACGAGCGCGGAGCGCGCCCTCGCGGCCGGGCTCAACGTGCGCCCACTCCCCGACACCGTACGCGATACTTTGGCCTGGCACCTGTCACGTCCGGCCGAGCAACAGGCGAAGCTGAAAGCTGGAATAACCCCAGAGCGCGAAAAGGAAGTGCTGGCGGCGTGGCATGCGACGCAGGAGAAGAAGGAAGACGCATCGAGCCCACCGGCGGATGGCAACCGGTTCTGAAACCCTGAGGAGGCCTCATGCTGCTATCCACAACACCGACCCTCGAGGGTCGCAGGATCCGTGAGTACAAAGGAGTGGTGACTGGCGAAGCCATCCTCGGCGCCAACGTTTTCCGCGACCTGTTCGCTGGCATTCGCGACATCGTCGGCGGCCGCGCCGGCGCCTACGAAAAGGTGCTCAAGGATGCGCGTGACACGGCGCTCGAGGAGCTGGGCGAGGAAGCGCGCCGCCTCGGCGGCAATGCCGTGGTCGCCATCGATCTCGACTACGAGGTGTTGGGCTCGAACGGCAGCATGCTGATGGTGAGCGCGAGCGGCACTGCGGTGGTGATCGACTAACGCTGGTGACACTGTTGTGGCGCGCGCATTGGGGATCAGCATCCACACGGGCTGGGCCGCGTGCGTCGTCGTGGACGGCTCACTCGCCAGGTGATCTAGCCTTCGGGCCGCTCGCGCGCCAGCTTCAAATCGAGCTGCTGGCCGCTCCACGATTCCACGACGGCCTGCGCAAACCCGGCGGCGGCAAAGGACAGCGTGCTGCCCTCGAGTGCTGACGGAATGTTGCCCGCACCCTCGGCGTCCAGCGGCACCACCAGCCTGGTGCCG
>DATIEU010000451.1:0-5150 GCA_035455565.1 Steroidobacteraceae bacterium
CTGGGCGTTCGACATGCCCTTCGGCTACAACCTGCCGGCGCGTTACCTCGGCCTGTGGCTCGACCGCGTTCTCGGACCCTACTACGAGAAGGGTCTCGCCAACCTCAAGGTGGTGGCAGAAGCCGAAGCGACACAGATCGCCGAGCCCGCTCCGCTGCAGATCAGCGTTGTCGAAGTGCCGGCGCTCGACATCGTGTACGTGTCAGGGACCAGCGCGCCCGATCCGGACGCCATCGCAGCGGCGCTCGACAGTGCGTACGCAACGCTCACGGCATTTCTCAAGGCCAATGAGTTGCGCGCAAGCGGCGAGCCCCTCGCCATCAACGAGTTCTTCGACGAAAGCGGCTGGGGGTTCGAGGCCGCGATTCCATTCAGTGGTTCGCCGGCGGCGCGCGACAAGGCGGCCGGCCGCGACGGACCGGTCAAGATCGGGCAGACCTACGCAGGGCGCGCCCTCCGTGGCGTGTACGTCGGACCGCGCTCCACGCTGGCCGATGCGTACCGCCAGCTCGAGGATCACATGGCGCAGCAGCACCTCGAGCCCAATGGCCGCTCATGGGAGCAGTACGCGAGTGACGCCCGCAACGTACCCCAGGATCGACTGGAGACTCATGTCTACCTGCCGGTCAAACCCGGCGCGTGATTCTCATGGCGCACTCTCCGCGCGGGCTGCAGGCACGCAGCTTTCTTTCGGCGATCGGCCTGACGCTGGCGACGTTCGGTGGTCTCGTGGGCACGAGCGAGCCCAGCGTGGCCGTGGCACAGGCAGCGAACGGCCCGGACTCCTCGGACCCGGCGAGCTGGCCGCGATTCGCACTCGCTGAAGCACGCCAGACCGCCACCGCTCTCGATCATGCGCATCGCCGCGTCCAGGCGCTGGAACAGGTCGCCGCCGCCACGACCGGTCTCGGCGATTGCACGGCAGCGCGCGCCATTCTCGCGGACGCGGTGGCGGCGGCTGGCGACATCGCCGACGTTTCGTTGCGGGATATCGCGCTGCGGGACATCGCGAAGCGGCAGGCGAGCTGTGCAGACGTGGCCGGTGCTCGCGACACACTCGCCGCAATTGTCGATCCCGACGAACGCGATGCCGTGAGCCTCGCCGTGGTGAGCGCGCAGCTCACCGCCGGTGAACTCCCCGAAGCCACGCAGGTTGCCGAGGCGATCGTCGACTCGGTCACGATGAGCGAGGCGCAACGCATGGTCGCCCTGGCGCACGCCCGCCGGGGGCGCATGAGCGAGGCGCGTGACATCGCGGCACACATCCCCGATTTCCTGGTGCGCGCCATGGCGAGCGCCGACATCGCGGCCCTGCACGCCGATATCGGTAACGCACAGGCGCTCAACAATGCACGGCTCATCGCGCGCAACACGCCGAACGCGCGCCAGCGTGACGTGGCACTGAGTTACGTCGCGGGCGTCCAGGCCCAGTCGGGCGACGTTCGCGGCGCGCTCGCCACCAGCAACGCGATCAAGGACGGCACCAGCAAGGCCTATGCCCTCACGCGCATCGCCGGCGCCCGCACCGATACCGCGGACGCTGCGGCGATTCCGGAGCTGCTCGACCGTGCGTTGTCCACGGCGCGCCGCGCCAAGCCCACCGCGGCTACCCCCGCTGTCCTGTGCGAGATCGCGCACGGTTACGTGTTGCGCGGCGAACTGGCACAAGCGCGCCGCGCCCTGGATGATGCGTACACGATCGCAACCTCGAAACGGGGCCTGCGTTATAGCGCCGCAACGGTGGAGAAGATCGCACGCCTGCGCGCGCGCGCCGGCGATATTGCGGGCGCACTCACGATCGCCGCAGGCGTTGCCGACGGCAGCGTTCGCGCGCTGCTGGTGCACGACATCCTGGCGGTACAGGCCGAGAAGGACGACGTGACCGGTGCCATCAGGACCGCCGAAACACTGGGCGATGCGCGCCTGCAAGTCGCGGCGCTGTTTGGAATCGTCGGCGTGCAGATGACCAATGGCGATGTGCAGGGTGCGCGCACTTCGCTGCAGCGCGTGCTCGGGCTCACGCGCGACACGGCGGATGCCGGGTTTCGCTCGCACTCGCTCGGCGCGGTGGCGGCCGCGCAGGTAGAGCTCGGCGATCTTACCGAGGCCTGGCCCAACTTCCAGGAAGCGCTGACCGCGGCGGCGGCCGTACCGGATGCCTACGCGCGCGCCTTCGCGTACGTGAATCTGGCGGATCCCTTCACCGAGCGTCCTTGAGCGTCAGGAAATCCTTGGGTTTGATCGGCGGCTAGGAGATGATGACCAACTCCGCATGACCACCTCGATGAGCACGCCGCGGCTGCGAATCACGCTCGCCTGGTACGTGATCGTGCTGGTGCTGGTGGCGATCAGCGAGCGTCCGTGGGTGCATGTGCCGAGCGGCGAGGTGGCGCGCATCGCGGGGCTCGTGCTGATGGCGGGCGCCGCGTTGGGGCGGGTGTGGGTTTCAGCATTCATCGCCGGATCGAAGGACGAGCGGCTGGTGACCACCGGGCCGTATGCGCTATGCCGGCATCCACTCTACGCGCTGTCGTTGCTCGGCGGCGTCGGTGTCGGGCTCGCCACGCGCAGCATCGTGCTCCTCGCGGCCACGGTAATGTTGCTTACCTGGTTGCATCTGCGCGCCATTGGCGCGGAGGAGCGCGTGCTCGATGCACGTCATGGCGCGGAGTTTCAACGCTATCGCGCCAGTGTCCCGATGCTGGTTCCGCGCACGCTGCAGAACCGCGCACCGGAGCTCGTGCAGCTCAACCTCGAGGTCTATTGGAAGGCGTTCCTGGATGCGGGCAGCTTCATCGCGCTGTATGCGGCGATCGCCGCGCTCGATGCGCTGCGTGACGCGCACCGTCTGCCGACGGTGCTGGTGCTGTGGTGAATCCGCTCAGGATTCGGCGGGCCGCACCACCGACATGACGGCGATGGTGGGAATCGTCTCGGTGGGTTGCTCGGGCACCAGCGGCATCGTGTAGGGGTCTACGGGCTTCTCGCTCGCTGCCTCTTCCTGGCGGCGGCGCTCGCGTTCGTCGCGCGCCCGCAATTCGTCGCGCGCCTTCTCGAAGGTCTGTTCGGCGTCCTGCTTCGTCTCCTCGGCCTGCTTGTCCTGCTCCTCGGCGGCCAGTCGATCGACCGCCTCACGCACGTTGCGACACTCGGCATCGCTCAACGCCCTCTCCTGGAGCTGATTGCAGCGCAGAAGCACCGCATCCCTCACCGCAGGATCGGCCATGAGCTCGAGCTTCGTGCGCGGCGGCAGCTCCTGCGAGCAGGCGCTGAGCATCACGATGCCGGCGACGACGAATACCGCAGCGGTCGCTATGCAACCCGCCACCGTTCTGAGACTCAACATGAAGAAATCCTGGGATGGAGCCTGCGCCGCGAAACCGGCCCTTTGCCGGCTCCGGGGAATCCAAACGGCGGCGATCTTAAGTAATTGAGGGGCTTGCGTGAATGGGGCGATTGTGACTGTCGTCGCAGCTTTGCAGGTTTTCCTGCTAAATTGCCGGTGCCGGTTCGGATGACCCATCGCGTATGGTGAATCTGATCTCATTTGCGGTGATCGCGATCCCGCTCGCGTGCGCGGCCCTGCCGGCGTTCGCCGCCGAACTGCCGGTCTCGAACTCGAGCACCACCATCATTGGAGGCAACGAGCTGCTTCAGGAGGGCGCCGCGGAGCTGCGCATGGGCAACTACCAGCGCGGCGTAGACCTGACCCTCGAGGGCCTCAAGCGGCCGAATCCGCAACACGACGTCGCCGCCGGCCTCTCCAACCTGTGTGCTGGCTATGTGGGCTTGAGGCAGTACGAGCTCGCCATCAAGAGCTGCAGCGATTCACTCGCCATCAACGACAGCAACTGGCGCACGTGGAACAACCGCGCCGCCGCACATCTCGGCAAGGGCATGTATGATGCCGCGCTCCAGGATGTGGAGTCGGGGCTCGAACGGGCGCCCGAGTCGTTCACTCTGAAGAAGACCCGCGCGATCGTGCTGGAACGGCAGCGGGCGCGCGAACAATTGCAGCGTGACGCGCTGCGGACTTGACTGACCTCGATGGAGAAGCCATGAACCGACCCCGTGCCGGGCGGTGGGTGGCGGCGACGCTTGCGCTGCTGCCGATCGCCGCTCACTCCGCGATCACCGATCAACGCCTCGACCAGAGCGCCCGTGAGCTGGAGACGCGTCTCGTCGACTGGCGGCGCGACCTTCATCGCAACCCGGAGCTCGGCAACCGCGAGTTTCGCACCGCGGAGAAAGTGGCGGCGCACTTGCGGCAGCTCGGCCTTGAAGTGAAGACCGGGATCGCGCACACCGGAGTCGCGGGGCTGCTGCGCGGAGGCAAGGCCGGTCCGACGATCGCACTGCGCGCCGACATGGACGCGTTGCCGGTCACCGAGCAGGCGGAGGTGCCGTTCAAGTCAACGGCCACCGCAGAGTATCGCGGCGAGAAGGTCGGCGTGATGCATGCCTGCGGTCACGACACACACGTGGCGATCCTGATGGCCGCCGCCGAAGTCCTGACGCGGCTGCGCGCCGATCTGGCGGGCAACGTGCTCTTTATTTTTCAGCCCGCTGAAGAAGGCCCGCCCGAGGGCGAGGATGGCGGCGCGGTGATGATGCTGAAGGAAGGCTTGTTCGCGACCTATCGCCCCGACGCGGTCGTCGGTCTGCATATCTGGGCGCCCATGCACGTCGGCGACATCGGCTACCGTTCCGGCCCGCTGCTCGCCGCCGCCGACCGCTTCCGGATCTTGGTCACGGGCCGCCAGACTCACGGCGCGCGGCCGTGGCAAGGTGTCGATCCGATCGTCACGTCTGCCGAGATCGTGGGCGCCCTGCAGACGGTGGTGAGCCGTCAGATCGATGTGACGCGCAATCCGGCCGTGGTCACGGTCGGCAGCATCCGCGGCGGCATTCGTCACAACATCATCCCGGATACGGTGGAGATGCTTGGCACCATTCGTACCTTCGATCCGGGTCAGCGCACCGATGTGATCGAGCGCATCCAGCGCGTGGCACAGAACATCGCCGAGGCCAATGGTGCGAGCGCCACGTTCGCGCTCGGCGAGGATCGCTATCCGGTGACCGTGAACGATGCTGGGCTCACGCAGCGCGTTCTGCCGAGCCTGGCGCGCGCCGTTGGCGCGCAACACGTC
>DATIEU010000452.1:0-3437 GCA_035455565.1 Steroidobacteraceae bacterium
CTGGCTGGCGCTCGTCACGCAGGTCGTCGGCCAGCACATGTTTGCGTTCACGCTGGGCTGGCTCACCTTCGAGATCACGGGATCGATGGCGCAACTGGGCTTGATCCACCTGTGCGGTTTCGTGCCCCAGTTCACCCTGACGCTGCTGGGCGGCGTGCTCGCCGACCGCATCGATGCGCGCAAGCTGATCGGTGCCGCGCAGGCCAATGCCGCGATCGCAATGATCATGGTCGGCGCGGTGACGCTCGCCGGCGTCGCGCAGCTGTGGCACCTCGCGCTCGGGGCGTTTCTGTGGGGGCTGTCGGCGTCCATCGACGAGCCCGCGCGCGCGTCGTTTTTCCCGCGCCTGCTGCCGCGCCCCCTGGTGCGCTCCGCGGTGCCGCTGATCTCCATGGCTTTCGGCAGCAGCCGCGTGATCGCCCCCTCGATCGCGGGATTTCTCATTGCCGCGGCGGGCGCGCCGGCCACTTTTCTCGCGTGCGCGGCGGCGGTCAGCACGATGACCGCGGTGCTGTTCCTGGTACGCCCAACGCACAGCGCCGCGCGTCCGCATGAGAGCCTCCTCAACAGCTTCACCGAGAGCCTGCGCTACATACGCGCCAACGAGGCATTCGCCAGTGCCATCACCGCGGCGCTGCTCAACGCGACGCTCGCCATGGGCTTCATCCATATGCTCCCGGTATTCGCCAAGGATGTGCTGCACGTCGACTCGCGGGGCCTGGGCATCCTCGCCGCCGCCGCCGGTGTCGGCTCCCTGGCGGGCTTCATATCCTATGCATGGCTCCAGACGCGCCTGTCGCCCAGAAACGTGATCGTGGGCTCACTGACCGTCTATAACCTGGCGCTGATCGGCCTGGCGTTCAGCGACTGGTACTGGCTTTCCTTCTGCGCGATACTCGTCGCCGGGCTGTGCCATGGCTACTTCATAACCTGCGTGCAGGTGATGCTGCAGGTCCTGGTCGAGGACCATTACCGCGGTCGGGTGATGAGCATGTTCGCGCTGGTATGGAGCCTGATGTTCCTGAGCGGATTCCTGTTGAATTTCGCGGGGGAGTGGGTGGGCCCGAGCCTGGCGCTCGCGGGCGGCTCGGCGATCGTACTGGCCTACGTATGGCTGTCGCTGGTGCGTGCGACGGCGTTGAAGAAGGTGGTCCTGGCGCCCAAGCCAGGCTGAGTGCTTAACACAGAGGAGCTATCCCGATGATCATCGATTCCCAGGTCCACGCCTACGAAGCGAACACGCCGAAACGCCCGTGGAAGAGCGTCCCGAACTGGCCGCCGAGCGCGACGGGCGACGAGACCGTGGCGGCGATGGACAGGCTCGGGATAGACGGCGCGATCTTCATTTCCGCCTTCTCCATTTACGGCTACGACTCGAGCTACGCGGCAGAGGTGCAGCGCAAGCATCCCGGCCGGTTCGCGCTCGTCAAGCCGGTGGACCCGGACGATCCCGCGGTGGCCGACGTCATCGCGGACTGGAAGAAGACGCCGGGCACGGTCGGCGTTCGCATCATGATGACGAAGGATCCGGGGCGCGACCGCGCTCCCACCGACCCGGGCCTCGACCGGATCGTGCGCGCCGCCGTCAAGCACGACTTCCCGGTCAACGTCCTGTTCTGGGGCAACCTCGACGCGGGCATGACGCTGATCGACCGCCATCCCGACGCGCGCTTCATCATCGACCACATCGGCATCCTGCAGCCGCGCACGCCGCCCGCGCCACCGCAGCCGTGGGCCGACCTGCCGAAGGTGCTGGACCTGGCCCGGCGCAAGAACTCGGTGATCAAGGTGAGCGGCGCGTGCACGCTGTCGCAGAAGCCGTACCCCTTCCCGGACATCTGGGACCCGCTCGCCCGCATCTTCGACGCCTGGGGATTCGACCGCTGTCTGTGGGGCACCGACTGGACGCGCGCTTTCGCGGTCGTCAATTACGAGCAGGCCGTAAAACCTTTTTTGGAGACCCAGCGCCTGAGCGAGAGCGAGCGGGCGATGCTGATGGGCGGCGCGTGCGCGAAGGCTTACGGCTGGAAGCCCAATCGGAAAAGAGCGGGATAGCGGAAGCCCGTCGTGCCGAGAGTCGCAGTCATCGGTAATTCGGCGCGCGCGATCGGCGCCGTGTGCGCGTCGGATCTCGCGTTGTCGGGCCACGAAGTGCGATTTGCGGTCTTTCCGGAGCAGAAGGATCAGCTCCCGGCGCTGCGCAAGGCAGGAGGCTTCACCGTCGAAGGCGATGCGAAGCACCTCGTCTCGAGGAAGACCGGCTTCGCCAGGCTGGACAAGGTGTGCGATACCACGCGCGAGGCTCTGAAGGATGCCGGGGCCGTGCTGATCGAAGTGGACATGCATCAGCTCGAGGCGAAATTCCGCGAGATGATTCCCAAGCTCGCGCATGGCGCCGTGGTGCACATCCAGAGCCACGGCTATTGGCCGGCCGCGCGCCTCACGCCGCTGCTGCGCAAGGCGGGCCGCGCAGACGTGATCGTGACCGAAGCGCCCGCGCCGACGCATGCCGCGCGGATCGACGGCACGGTGGTGACGCCGAGGGGGCTGCGCAAGGGCATCCGGATCGCGACGGTGCCGGCTTCGCGCTCGGGCGAGGCGCTCGCGGTGCTGAAGCCGCTGTTCCCGGATTTCGGCGCGGCGTCGTCGGTGCTCCAGACCGGACTCGAGAACCTCAACCTGATCGTGCATCCGGCGATGGTGCTGCCTAACATCGGCGCCATGGAGCGCGCGAAGCTCGAGGGCAGGAAATTCGGCTTCTACCAGGAGGGCGTGGTGCCCGCGGCGGGCGTGCTCGGTGACGCGCTCGACGCCGAGCGCAAGCTCGTGTGCGAGGCGTATGGCGTCGAGCACACGCCGATGGCGAAGGCGATCGAGCAGTACTATGGCTTCAGGAGCGACAGCTTCTACGAAGCGATGCAGAACCCCGTTTACAAGTCCTTCCCGCCCTTCCAGCCGGACATCTGGCGCGACTGGGAATCGGTGGACCTGCCCTACGCCATCGTGCCCTGCGTGCAGCTGGCCGAGCAGGCGGGGGTCGCGGTGCCGTTGCACCGCGGGTTCGCGGAGATCCTCGGCGTGCTGCTCGGCGTCGACCCCTGGCGGTGCGGGCCGTCGCTGGCGGACATGGACCTCCAGGGCGCGCCGGAGGCGGTGAAGAGGCGGGTGCTCGGCTTAAAATAAGGCCGCCATGCCGAGAAGCAAAGTCACCATCCCCGACGTAGCCGAGGCAGGTCCGGGGCTGTGGTCAAACTGCATTCGTGCCGGGGATTTCCTCTTCATTTCCGGTCAGGTGGCGCGTCCACTCGAAGGCGGCAAGACGCTGGTGGGCGGCAACGAGTACGAGCAGGCCAGGCAGATCTTCACGCGCATCAAATCGATCTGCGAAGGCGCGGGCGCCAGCCTCGACGACATCGTCAAGATGACCATCTACCTGG
>DATIEU010000453.1:0-6311 GCA_035455565.1 Steroidobacteraceae bacterium
CCGCTGGCGCGACGCCGGCAATCGCCTGAAGTCCTGCAATCAGCAACACCGCCGCGAAGATCAGCCGCTCTTTCATGTTCGTTGCTCCGCGCGAGGTTCACGGGTGGGGTAGTGGAGCATGCGCGAATTGAATTTTCTACACTGAATGCATCGAGTTGATGACGCGTCATTCGCGTCGGTCCAGAATGGCATTCACGAGGTAGCGTCGACGGCGACGTGGGGCGCCGTGGCCGGCCTCACGCGGGGAATAATTTGAACGACAACAAACAAAACTCGAAGCAAGACTCGAAGCAAGAATCCCTTCTGACTGGCGTCGATGGCCTCGATGACGTGCTGCAGGGCGGATTGCCGGCTGGCCGCTTGTACCTGATCGAGGGCGATCCTGGTTCGGGCAAGACGACCGTCGGCATGCAGTTTCTGCTGGAGGGGGCACGGCGTGGAGAGCGATGCCTGTTCATCACTCTCTCGGAGAGCGAAGAGGACCTGCGCTACACCGCCTCAGCGCATGGCTGGAAACTCGATGGCATCGATTTCATGGAGGTCATCCCGTCCGAGGAGAGTCTCGGTCCGGACTCGAGCTACCGGATGTATCACCCCTCCGAAGTAGAGCTCGGGGAAACGATCAAGTCCGTGTTCGGCCAGGCGGAGCGCATCCGGCCGCGCCGGGTGATCATTGACTCGGTCTCTGAATTGCGGCTGTTGGCCGCGAACCCGTTGCGCTATCGCCGGCAAGTGCTGGCCCTCAAGCGCTATTTCGCACGCCATGGAACCACCGTGGTGTTCACGGACGACCAGATAGGGGCGGAGCAGGACGTGCACCTGCACAGCCTGGCGCATGGCGTCATCACGCTCGAGCGCGTGATCCCGGAATACGGAACCATGCGCCGCAGGCTTCAGGTTGGGAAACTGCGTGGGCGCGCGTTCCGCGAGGGCTATCACGACTTCGCGATCCGCCGCGGCGGCGTTGTGGTGTACCCGCGGCTCGTCGCCTCCGAGCACCGCGGCGCGCGCCAAAGAGATTCGCTCGAAAGCGGGCTGAAGCCGCTCGATGCGCTGCTCGGAGGCGGTCTGGCGAAAGGCACCAGCACGCTGGTCATGGGTGCGGCCGGAACCGGCAAGTCATCCCTGGCGACTCAGTTCGCGCTGGCGGCCGCTGCGCGCGGCGAGAAGGCCTCAGTTTTCATTTTCGATGAGTCCATCCCGACTTTCCTGGAGCGCTCGGCGGGTCTGGGGATGCAGGTCGCGCCGCTCGTTGAAGAGGGGAGCATCCGCCTGCGGCAGGTCGATCCGGCCGAGTTGTCACCGGGCGAGTTCGCGCATGCCGTGCGTGAGGCGGCGCAAGACGGCACCAGCCTGATCGTGATCGACAGTCTCAACGGCTACCTCAACGCCATGCCGAGCGAGCAGTACCTCACGCTGCACCTGCATGAGCTCCTGACCTATCTCGGTCAGCAGGGCGTGACCACGCTCCTGCTGATGACCCAACACGGCATCGTCTCCCACGATGCGGCGACGCCGGTGGATGCGAGCTATCTGGCGGATACCGTGATGCTGATGCGTTACTTCGAAGCCGCCGGTGAGGTCCGCCAGGCCATCTCCGTCATCAAGAAGCGCACCGGCAGGCATGAGCGCACCATCCGGGAGCTGACCTTCGACAACGGCATCGTGGTCGGCGAGCCGCTGCGCAATTTTCAGGGGGTTCTCACCGGCACACCGCAAATCATCGGCAAGGCTTTGGACCATGACGCGGGACGACGTGCCGACGCCTGATTCCGAGCGCGTGCTGGTGCTCGCGCCGACGGCGGCGGACGCGACGCTCACCCAATCGATTCTCGCCGAGGCCGGCCTCGGTTCGCACATTTGCGCAGGCCTGCGGGAATTGAGCCGCGAGCTCGCGCGGGGCGCCGGCGCCGTGATCCTGACCGAGGGCGCCTTCGGGCTCGCCGACCAGCAGTGCCTGGTGGAGGCGCTGCAGAACGAACCCGCCTGGTCCGATCCGCCCATCATCCTGTTGTCCTCGACCGGCGCGGATTCGCTGGTCGCCGGGTGGGCGATGGAGCAGCTCGGCAACGTGACCGTGCTGGAACGCCCGGTGCGCGTCACCACGCTCGTCAGCGCGCTGCGTACGGCGCTCCGCGCCCGGCACCGCCAGTACCAGCTGCGCGACCAGATCCAACCGCAGGCGCTGCTGGCTGCGGTGGTCGCTTCCTCGGACGACGCCATCGTCAGCAAGACGCTGCAGGGCGTGATCACGTCCTGGAACACCGGGGCGGAACGGTTGTTCGGCTATACGGCTGCAGAGGCGACCGGACAACCGATCACCATCATCATCCCACCCGAGCGCTGGGATGAGGAAAGAGACATCCTGCGGCGCCTCGCGCGCGGCGAGCATATCGAGCACTTCGAAACGGTCCGCCGCACCAAGGACGGACGCAGGGTCGACATCTCGCTCACCATTTCGCCGATTCGCGATACCGCCGGGCGCATCGTCGGCGCCTCGAAGGTCGCGCGCGACATTACGGAGCGCAAGCGCGCCGCCGACCGCCTCCGCGAAAGCGAAGCGCGCTTCCGCTTCCTGTCCGAATCGATTCCGTCGATCGTCTGGTCGGCCGACGCCAACGGTACCGTCACCTATGTCAACCGGCGCGGTCTCGAATACTTCGGCATTACGGAAGATCAGCGCGCGCAACAGCCGCAGGGCCACCTGCTGCACCCGGAGGATCGCGAGCGCTGTATCTCGGCATGGCAGCGCGCCGTGCGGGAAGGAAACAATTTCGAGATCGAAGCCCGCAATCGCCGTTACGACGGCGCCTACCGCTGGTTCGTCACGCGTGCGGTTCCGTTCCGCGACATCAGCGGGGCGATAATGAGCTGGTTCGGCGTCTCGATGGACATTCACGAGCAGCGCGAGCTGCAGGAGGCCTTGCGTCAGGCGGACCGCCGCAAGGACGAATTCCTGGCGACCCTCGCACACGAGCTGCGCAACCCGCTCGCCCCGATCCGCAACGCCCTGCACATCATGCGACTGCGCGCCAACGATCCACCCACGGTGGAACAGGCGCGCCTGATCATGGACAGGCAGCTCGGCCAGATGGTGCGCCTGGTGGACGACCTGCTGGATGTCGGCCGCATCACGCGCGGCAAGCTGGACCTCCGCAAGGAGCGCGTGGAGCTCGCCAGCGTCGTCAAGAATGCCGTGGATACCACGCGCCCCCTGATAGAGGCCGCCGGTCACCAGTTGTCCGTGTCATTACCCTCGCAAGCCATCCATCTGGACGCCGATCCCGTGCGGCTCGCACAAGTGCTGGCCAATCTGCTCAACAACGCGGCCAAGTACATGGACCGTGGCGGCCGCATCTGGTTGAGTGCGCAACGTTCTGAGCGCGAGGTCATTCTGAGCGTGCGTGACGCGGGCATTGGCATCTCTGCAAGCACGCTGCCCACGATCTTCGACATGTTCACACAGATCGAGGAATCGCTGGAGAAGTCGCGCGGTGGCCTAGGGATAGGTCTCACGCTCGCCAAGCAGCTCACCGAGCTGCACGGCGGTGCCATCGAAGCGCGCAGTGAAGGCCTCGGCAAGGGCGCGGAGTTCACGGTGCGGCTACCCGCCGTGCCGGTGTTGAGCGCCGTTGCGAGCCCAAGCGACGAGGACGCCGTGCACGAGATCCCGGTGCGCTTTCGCATCCTGGTCGCCGATGACAATCTCGACGCCGCCGAGAGCCTGGGGATGATGCTGCGCCTGATGGGTCATGACGTCCGCACGGTCCGTGACGGGCTGCAGGCCGTGGAGGAAGCAGCGGCCTTCCGGCCGGACCTGGCCTTGCTCGATATCGGCATGCCCGGGCTCAGCGGATACGACGTTGCGCGCCGCATCCGCGAGCAGCGCTGGGGCCAGGAAATCGTCCTGGTTGCCCTGACTGGCTGGGGTCAGGAGGAGGACAAGCGCAAGGCGCTGGAGGCAGGCTTCGACCAGCACTTCACCAAGCCGGTGAGTCCCGTCGAGCTCACGCGCATGATCGCGCGCCTGCACGCGGATAGCGTCCGGCAACAAAGACAAGAGCGCCGCGGCGCGCTAAAACTGCATTCCCTGAGCCAGACGCCGAAGACCCAGTGAGCTAGTCGCCCTTGATGGCGTCGCTCGCTTCCTTGCCCGCTTCCTTGATCTCCTCGCCCGCCTGCTTCATTTCTTGGTTCGCTTCCCGGGCGGCATCCTGAATCTCATCGCCCGCTTCCTGCAGGCCCTCCCTGACTTCCTTCATGCCGTCCTTCACTTCCTCCATCGCGGCATCGAGTTCCTCGCCCGCCTGCTCGGCGGAGCCATTCTTCTGGCACCCGCCGGCGAGCAACGCCAGGACTCCCAGTGACATCGACACAAGCACGAGACGCATGACGGTTCTCCCTGTTCTGTAACTCCTAACGCGATTGTGCATAACCCGTGAGCTCGACGTAACCCCGCCCGGTTAGACGCTGGCCCGCTCGCTCACCGTCCATATCCACTGCCCCTTCCCAGTAACGGGGCGTCGTGCCGAGCTCCTGGTCTGCGAGCACGGGCACTAGTTCAATAGCGAGCGACAGCGTCGGCACGCGCAAGCGCCAGCGGGCGGGATACGAACCGCCGCGGGGGCTGTGCCAGCGATCGAGGATATCGATCTCGACATCGGCTTTGCCCAACGGTCGCGCGCGGCCGTTCGCTTCGACCCACGTGCCCGCGCTGAAGGGATCCCGTGCGCCGCCGCGCTTGCGCAACGCGTAGTACATGAGCGCACTGCCGTCGGCGAGCTGCAGGGCGAACCAGTCCCAGCCCTCCTGGTCGCTCGCCAGCGCGCCGCTTCCCCATTCGCGATCGAGCCACGCGCTGCCGCGAACCTCGTGACGCTCCGTGCCGCGCCTGACCTCACCGCGCGCCGTGAGCAGTGGTATCGAGTAGTAGTAGCTCGCCGCGCCGCGTTCGGCAGATTTGCGGCTGAGTCCGCCTTCGCCGTTGAGCACTGGTCCGCTTGCCGCTGTGAGTGTGAGTTGCAGACCATACGCCGGATCGTCCGCGGAGAGTCGCCATGTGGAGCCGTCGGATTCAAGGAACCAGTCCTGCAGCCACACGTGCAGGGGCGTGGTCTGCGCGCCGGCCAGCTGCAGCGCCGCGCGCTCGCGACGCTCGGCAAAGTGAAAGCTTGCCCGGGCCACGTCGGTGATCGCGAAATGCGCGACGTATATCTGATGCGCACGCCATGCCGAGTCGCTTGCCGCGGGTTGCACCGCGGTGCCCAATGCATAACGAAAGAAGGTCAGCTCGAAGCCGAACCGCGCCCCGCCATCCGCATCGAGATGCCCGGTCAGGTACCACCACTCGTGGCGAAATTCACGATGCGGCCCATGATCGCGCGGAAACTCGAACATGCGCGGCTCGAGTGCCAGTGCGAATGCATCGCCCGCTGGTGTCAGCAGCGCTTCGATCCGCGTACCCGGCGAGGGCAGGTCGTTCGCAGGACTTTGTGCGGATGACTCTTCATCGCACGCAGCCATCGCCAGGCAGAAGAACGCGCAGGTCAAAGAGCGGCCGAGTTCGATTCCGATGCGCTTCGCACAGGGTGTCATTGGCTCACTCTTCGCGCATGCTCGCCGCGATTGCGACGCGCGCGCTGCGCCAGGCCGGATAGAGACCGGCGAGCAGCGCGGCACCCAGCGCGAGCGCCAGCGTCTGCACGACCTCGGCGGTGCTCCAGTGGAAATCGATGTGCCAACCGAAGGCGCGTCGATTGATGACATCGATGAGCACCAGCGCTGCCATCGTGCCCGTCGGAATGGCCGCCAGGGCCGCAGCGGCACCCAGGAACGCCGTCTGAGTTTCGACGAGCGCGGCAATTCCGGCAGGGGTCATGCCGAGCGCGCGCAGGAGAGCGAGTTCGCGCGCTCGCTCGATCTCGTACGCAAGCAACGCGCTCAGCAGGCCGACCGCGGCCACCGCGGCCGCGAGCCAATAGAGCACCCGGGTAATGGCGAAGGTGCGCTCGAAGATCTGCATCGACAACGCGCGCAGATCGCGGTTGGAACGCATCAGGAGTGCCTGGTCAGCACTCGTGGCGGTGCGGAGCGCTGCAATGACCTCCGCCGGCTGTGCCCCGGCGGCCAGATACAAGCCGAGCGACGTCACGCCGTCGTCGCCCCAGTCGTGCCGATAGGTGTCGCGATGAATCAGGACCGCGCCGCGATCGGTGCCATAGTCGCGGTAGATGCCGGCAATGCGAAAATGTTGCGGCCCAGTTGCGGTCACGAGCTCGATCGAATCATTCACGCTCAGCGCGTGCCGGAAG
>DATIEU010000454.1:0-3351 GCA_035455565.1 Steroidobacteraceae bacterium
CAGGTGTCTCGGGCGCGTTTACTCGCCCGCAGGGAAAGACTCAGCGTAAACGCTGTGGCGCCTGCCGTAGTGCCGTGATCACCGCTGCGAATGCGATGCACTGCGCGGCGACGTGTCGTGGCACAGGTGCGTTCTTCACGCCGTTCAACGACCCCATCGAAACGCAGGTGGCGTACGGACTCGTCCACGCGTGCGGGGGTCGAGCTCCGCCACCGCAGGTGAGTGATCGTCGCCTCGCTCGGAACCCCGGCAACCCAGCGACTGCGGGCGATATCGCGTGATGGGTGGGCGCCCCGGCGAGCCGCGGCTTTGCGGGACGCACGTCAGGTGCGCCGTTGAAGGCGGAGGGCTGCACGCAGGCGTATTCTCAGCCTCCGTCTTCAGCGCTCCGCCCTTGACGCTCCGTTTCCCTGGGAGCTACTCGAACCGCGTGGCGGTAGCCGTGGAGCAGCCGGTTCTGTACACCTCGCCGTTCAAGCGATAGAAGCTGTTCGTGCCGGCCGACTCGATGTGATCGGCGTCAATCACCTCGACTGTGTGGTGGACCTTGATCCACCCTGCCTCGAAGCCCGGGCCAGGGCCGGGGGCAGTCGCGAAATTGATCATGGCAACGAAACGCTGGTCGTAGGTTTGCCCTCCCTTGTGCGTCCACGTCCCGTGGCCGTCACTCCGCTGGCCGGGCGCAAAGCCGCCGCCGCCAACACTCTCGTGGAGCGTGCCGCCCGCCGCGAAGGTGACGAGCGAACGGACCGCGGGTGCCAGAGCGACGCCCGTGGCGCAGTCGCGGATGGTGACCTGCACGTACCAGACACCTTGCACCGTTGGCGCCTGGGCGGCACTCTGCTGAGCGCTTGCGGCCCTGGCCGCCAACAGAACCAATGCCAAGCTCATACTTAGCACTACCAAGCTACGACCCACGTCACGTGCTGTCGAAACTGTCCGCGTCATGGCACACTCTCCTTGATCACCGGTTACCGCACGTGTTGCACCGAAAACGCCGCAATCCTGCCTGGTCGCGCCGCACCTGACCATGGAGCCGGGCTGGAGAGCGTCTGTCGATAATCTGTTTCTCCAAATGGCGGCAGCCACTGGAGTTGTGACATCGTAGAGCCGCCAACAGATGGCCCTGCCTGAATACAGAGGGACGTTTCGGCTTCGCGACTTCGTGCTTGACGTCGCCGCGTACGACTTGCGCCGCAACGGACATCCGGTCCGACTCGAGCGACAGCCGATGGATCTACTGATTCTGCTCGTGGGGCGACGAGGTCAGCTTGTCTCACGGAGTGAAATCGTGGACGCGCTCTGGGGTAAGGACGTCTTCGTTGACGTCGAGAACGGTGTAAACACCGCGATGCGGAAGCTTCGGCAGGCGCTGCGCGATTCACCAGACGCGCCGACGTTCATCGAGACGGTACCGGGCAAGGGGTATCGGTTCGTTGCGGCGGTCGAGGCCCTGCCTCATGCAGGACCTTCGCCGCTGTCACCTGCTGCTACACCTCCATCTGACGTCGTCGGTGTGCAAACGTCGGGCGCCGGAGCGCAGACCGCCGCAAACGGGGCATCCGTGGCTGTTCCGGAGCCGGGAGTCGGCGAGCATGCTGCCGGGCGGCGCGCGAGCGCGCGCCTTGTCTTGGGAGTCCTCACGGTAGTGGCGCTGGCCGTGGTGCTCCTGTGGGCGTGGAAACGGCCGACTGAATTAGGCACAGGCGTCACGATCGCGGTGCTGCCGTTCGACAACCTCAATCGTGACGCGGCGATCGACTATCTCGCCGGTGGTCTTACCGAGGACACGATCGTCTCGCTTGGGCGGATCGACCCTGAACGCGTGTCGGTCATCGGCCGTACCTCGATCATCGTGTACAGGGGCACCACGAAGTCGCTGTCCGAGATCGGCCGGGAACTCGGGGCCGACTATCTCGTGGAGAGCTCACTTCGCGCGGAGAGCAGCCATCTGCGGATCACCGCCAGGCTGGTTCGCGTGCGCGACCAGGTCCAAATCTGGTCCGACTCCTTCGACAGGAGCACGAGCAGCATCCTCGGCTTGTAGCAGGAGATCAGCTCCGCCATCGCCGAGCAGGTCCGGACGCGTCTTTCGCCCGATCGGCAGCGCACGCTCGCGCGGCAGCACACGCAGAATGCCGAGGCATACGACTTCTTGCTGCGCGGGCGCCACTTCTTAGATCAACGCACGCCCGATGCGATGCAGCGCGCAATCGAGTCCTTTCAGCGGGCGACTGTTGCGGATCCCACCTATTCACTCGCGTGGGCGAACCTGGCCATGGCATTCGGCTCGAGCCCGCTCAACAGTGACGTCGACCCTCGGCGCGTCTCCCCGCACGTTCGCGAGGCAGCAGTTCGAGCCGTGGCCGCTAACCCGGACCTTGCGGAGGCGCAGCACGCGCTCGGGCAAGTGGACTGGGCGTTCGAGTGGGACTGGCCAGCTGCTGAAGCAGCTTTCAGGCGAGCCATAGAGCTCGACCCCAGCTACTCGCTGGCTCACCTGATACTCGCTCACCTGCTCTCGCAGACAGGTCGGCACGCCGAGGCGGAACCATTCATGCGCCGCGCGCGCGAGTTGGACCCGCTGAATCCTCTGTCGTACGCGTTATCGTCGCAGGTGGCATTCCAGGCGAGCGACTACGACGCCGCCTTGCAGCACGCCAACCGCGCCATTGCCCTCGACCAGGAGTTCTGGATAGGGCATCAGATGCGCGGCCAGGCACTCGAGCAGTTGGGCGATGACGATCTCGCCTTGAAGGCCCTGGCGACCGCCGCCCGACTCTCAGGCCAGAACAGCAAGCCGATATCGCTGACTGGATACATCCTCGGGCGATCGGGGCGCACGGCCGAAGCGCGTGATGTGCTCGGGGCACTGCAGATGGCATCTCGGCAGCGGTACGTCCCGCCGTATGCGCTCGCCCTCGTGCATGCCGGGCTCGGCGATGCGGACGCGGCCTTCGAATGGCTGGATCGCGCCTACTCCGCGCGCGACGTGCACCTGATGTTCCTCACGGTCGACGTCAAGTGGAATCGGTATCGCGTTGATCCGCGATTCAGAGATCTTCTCGCACGCTGCGGCTTCACTACGATCGGCACGCGAGCCGGCAACGCGATCGAACGGTGAGTGCGCACTGGGCTAGTTCCAGCAACCTCCCACGCGCGGCCGGAAAAACATCGCTTAAGACCTCGGCACGAGCTTTTGCGAGCGCGCGCCGGCAATCTCCGCGCAGCCTGGGGAGCAACCAATTGGTCGACCGGGCCCGGATGCTTCGATCGAACCCACTCGGCTGACGCAAGATCGGTTCGGCCCGACGCGGCGTTGCTTCGAGCGCGCGGGAGCGACCTCACGCA
>DATIEU010000455.1:0-9728 GCA_035455565.1 Steroidobacteraceae bacterium
CGCACCGGCGTGCCGGTCGGCGCCGCGTAGTCGACGCCCTTGTGGGCACGGATCGTGTTCAGGATCGGATGGCGACGGCGCGGATTGAAGCGCGAGCTGATGCGACTGAATTCCACCGGCGCCCGCAGGAAGGCCTTGCGCATGCTGCGCCCATCGGGCGCGAAGTACTCGGCGTGTCCGTCGGGCAGAGTGTAGCGCAGCGCGCGATAGACGTGGCTGTCGTTGACGAATTCCGCGGCGATGATGTCGCCGTCGCGCACGAACTTGCCGTCCTGCCACAGCTGCTCGTAAACCACGATGAAGGAGTCACCTTCACGAATATCGAGCACGAAGTCGACGTCCCAGCCGAAGATGTTGGCGACCGCGAGCGCGGTCTGGTCCGAGATGCCGGCTTCGTCCGCCGCCTCGAACAGGGAGCTCGTGATGATGCCGCGGCGGCGCTCGACGGTGCGCTCGACGGGATTCTCGACGATCTGCGCCGCGAAGCCTGCAGGCTCGCGCTTTACTTCCAGCGTCTGCGTAACGTTGAGCTGCCGCGTGAGACCCTGCAAGGCGCCGTTCTGGTGGGTGACGCTGATCTGGTCGCCGGGCCGCAGCAGGTCGAGACCCTGGCGCACGCTCGGCAGCGCGCGAATCGTGGCGAGGTCGGCGAGATCGAGCTTCAGCCGGCGAAAGATCCGATCGAGCGTGTCGTTGCGGCCGACGATCACGTCGATCGTGTCGAAGCCAAGCGTGGCCGCGACGGGCGTGGCACGCATGGCGATGGTCACGGGATAGGACGTCTGGGGCTCGGCGCTCACCGCGTCCACGATCGCCTGGTCGGGCGTGGCATCCGTGGAACGATCCAGGTCGGGGAGAATTCCGCCGACGCCGGCGGTCAAGCCGACGACCGAGAGCGTGCCAATCCACAGGAGGAGCGCGATCCGCCGCTGCGTGCGCGGTGGTTGGCGATCACGATAGTCGATGCGCATCGCGCCGGGGGACTGGGTCACGGAAGCAAATGCTCAGCCAAAACAGGCGTTTAAACTATCCGCGACAGACCATTCGGTCAACCACTGATTTCGCATTGTGTGGCGGCGCCGGCGTCGCAGTGGGGCGCGGTCGCGCCCATGACACCTGTGCAGAGTTGCCCTACAGTGCTGCGGCGATCAGGTTTCAGCCACTTATGTTGCCCAGACAGCGCACTTGAGGTGCCGATGAAGTCCGTGCCGGAGCAAATGTCGGAGCTCAGCCGCGGGGTCGACGAGATTCTCCTTGCCGCCGAGCTCGAGAAGAAGTTGGCACGAGGGAAGCCGCTGCGGGTCAAGGCGGGCTTTGATCCGACTGCGCCCGATCTGCACCTCGGGCACACGGTGCTGATCAACAAGATGCGCCAGTTCCAGCAGTTCGGGCACGAGGTGATCTTCCTGGTCGGCGACTTCACGTCGCTCATCGGCGACCCTTCCGGGCGCAACACGACGCGACCGCGGCTCACGCCCGAGCAGGTGCAGGAGAACGCCCGCACCTACGAGCAGCAGATCTTCAAGATCCTCGACCGCGAACGCACCGTCATCGATTTCAATTCGCGCTGGATGAGCGGCATGAGCGCGGTCGGCCTCATCGAGCTCGCCGCCAAGCACACGGTGGCGCGCATGCTCGAGCGCGACGACTTCAGCAAGCGCTATCGATCCGGCCAGCCGATCGCAATCCACGAGTTCCTGTATCCGCTGGTGCAGGGCTACGACTCTGTGGCGCTCAAGGCCGACGTCGAGCTGGGCGGCACGGATCAGAAGTTCAACCTGCTCGTCGGCCGGCAACTTCAGGAAGCGCATGGCCAGGAACCGCAGGTGGTGCTCACCATGCCGCTGCTCGAAGGCCTCGACGGCGTGCAGAAGATGTCGAAGTCGCTCGGCAACTACGTCGGCATCACCGAGTCGCCGACGGAGATGTACGGCAAGATCATGTCGATTTCGGACGAGCTCATGTGGCGCTATTTCGACCTCGTGAGCGCGCGCACCCGTGCCGAGATCGAGAAGCTCAGGCAGCAGGTCGCCACCGGTCGCAATCCGCGTGACGTGAAGTTCGAGCTCGCGGGCGAGATCGTCGAGCGCTTTCACGGCAAAGCCGCGTCCGACGCCGCGCATGCGGAGTTTGTCGGCCGGTTTCAGAAGGGACAGATTCCGGGGGACTTGCGGCGCGTGACCCTGGAGGCGGACGGGGCCGGCCTCAAGATCGCCAACGTATTGAAGGAAGCCGGGCTTGCGCAGAGCACCACCGCCGCGTACCGGCTGATCGAGCAGGGCGGTGTGCGCATCGACGGTGAGAAATTGAGTGATGCCGCGCTCGCATTGCGTCCGGGCGCGACCCACGTCATCCAGGTCGGAAAGCGCGAGTTCGCGCAGGTCACGGTCCGCGGCCGCGGCGACTGACCTCGCGCAACTGCAGCCCGCAGCGCATCGCGGTAGCCATCTAAAGTTGAACGAGCCGCGCCGCCAGGGGGCGGGCGTATCAAGCTGCGCCCTTCCCATGGCGCGGAGCGCGGTATAAGTTGCCCCCCGGGAGTCGCCAACAACAAGCCCGTCCACGGAGGGTTTCCAGGGATGAACCTCGTTGACGCCGTGCGCCGCGAGGTCGCTGCCGCGATCGCCACGCTCGGCCGGCGCTCGACCGGCACGACCGACGACGAAGAGAAACGCACGATCGCGACCTGCCTCGAGGCTTTGCGCACAGAATTGGCACTTCTCGAGCGCGCGACGCTCCTCGAAGCCGCTGGGTCGCTCGCTACTGTGACAGCCGAGCTCGAGAGAGCGGTCGCTGCAACCCGTGTGGGTCCCTTCGATGGCTATCTCTCGGCGCTTGAACGCCACCTCGTTCACCTGAATCGCCTGTCGGGGAAGATCCACGCGCGCGAGTCGCTGCGCACAGCAACCGCGCGCGCACTGCGCGGCGGCGCACCGAAGCGATTGCGCCGTCCGCAATCGCGAACACGAGAGCCCGTTGCACCAGGGCCCGTCGACAGCACTCGATTCGCAGACCTGGAAGACGAATACGCAGGTTTTTTCGCGCGCTGCGTGGTCCGTCCGGGTTTCCAGCCCAACGTGAACTATTACGTGAAGCGGCTGCGCCAGGGGGAGGCGAGTTATCGCCAGGTCGAGAGGGAGCTCGGCATCGCCTGGCCGTTCGTGGGCGTGATCCACGGCATGGAGTGCGGGTTCAACTTCTACGGCCACCTGCACAACGGCGATCCGCTCGGCGCGCGTACCGTGCATGTCCCGAAAGGACGCCCAGGAGCCGCTGAACCGCCCTACACGTGGCTGGAGAGCGCGCTCGACGCGCTGCGCTTGAAAAAGCTGGACCAGGTGACGGACTGGTCGGTGCCGCACATGTTGTACCTGCTCGAGGGCTACAACGGCTTCGGCTACCGGCGGCGCGGCGTGCCCACTCCTTATTTATGGAGCTTCTCCAACATCTACGAGTCGGGCAAGTTCGTGCTGGACGGCAAGTTCGATCCGAACGCTGTGAGCAAGCAGTGCGGGGCCGCCCTGATGCTTAAGGCGGTGTTGAGCGCAGGAGTGCGGGGATAACCCATGACCCGGCGAGCAGTTCTCATCGGCATCAATCGTTACCGCGTCCCGGGTGCCGACCTGCGGGGCTGCGTCAACGATGTGAAGAACATGCGGCAGGTGCTCGTCAAGTACTGCGACTTCCGGGCGGCAAACGTCCGCGTGCTCACGGATTTCAGGGCGACCAAGAAGGCGATGCAGAGTGCGATCTCCTCACTGATCAGGAGCGGCCGCAAAGGTGACGTGCTGTTTCTGCATTATTCCGGGCATGGCTCGAACGTTCCCGACCGCGACGGCGACGAGGCGGATCGCCGCGACGAGATCCTCTGCCCGACCGATCTCGACTGGAAGGATCCGCTGACCGACGACTGGTTGCGCGCGACATTCAACAAGCTCCGGCCCGGCGTGCGGCTCACGGTCGTGATGGATTGTTGTCATTCGGGCACCAACACTCGCGCAATCCCGATGCCCGATGAACCGGTGATCAATCGTTACCTGCCGAGTCCCTGGGACATCATGGCCGAGGAGTCGGGACGAAAGTTGCGAGGCACCGTCCGGGGCACACTCCGCAAGTCGCGCCGCGCCGCGCGCAAGCGCAGTGATCTCGTCGCGGCCAACATCGCCGAAGTGCTGATCACCGGCTGCCGCGACACGCAAACTTCGGCGGACGCCTACATCGGTCGCTCTTACAACGGCGCACTCACGTACGCGCTCGTATCGACGCTGCGCGAGGCCAAGGGCAAATTGAGCTATCGCGAGCTGCACGCACGAGCGCTGAAGTACCTCAAGAAGGAGGACTTCACCCAGGTGCCGCAGCTCGAGGCCCGCAAGACGGCCTTCGATCGACCCTTCCTGGCTTAGACACGGACGCGCAGCATGGCCACGACCCGAACGCCGCACAGACGAACCCGGAAAAATGCCGCTCGGCGACGTCGCCCGGCGTCGAGCCCTGCTGTAGTGCTGCGCGGTGCCCGGGATCCGGCGCCGTCCGCTGCCCGGCTCACGAGCGTTGCGGGAGTAGACAGCGAGGAATCTCTCGTCGGTCTCTCCGTCAAGGGCGCGCTGCTGCCTGCGAGCCGCGCGGTGAGCGAGCTCGAACACACGCCGATGGCGGATGATGACATCGTCGAGATCGAGTTCCGCGAGGGCCAGGTCATCTGGATGAGTGGCGAGGACTATCGACGGCAATTCGCGCCGTCCGGCGCGCGCGGTGCCGAAGACGCCGCGCCATACGTACCTGACAGCCTGGTGCTCGGCCGTGGCGCCGAGGCGAGTCGTGGCGCGGTGGGCTGGGCGATCAAGTCGCTGAAGGTTCTCGACGTCAATCTTCAGGGACGGACGGCGGTCGCGCTCGCCGAGAAGTTCGAACAGCGCAAAGGCCTGCGTCGTCCGGGACTGGGACTCTTCAAATGCGGTATCCGCACCGGAACGGAAGCGTGGGAGCTCAGGCCGGCTGCGCGCGACGACATCGATGCGACCCGGCCCATCCTGATATTCATTCACGGTACCGCGTCGAGCACCTGGGGAAGCTTCGGCGACTTTTGGTCTGCGGATCGCGCGGCGGAACTGGCGGCGCTCGTGCAGCAGTACGAAGGCCGGCTCTATGCCTTCGAGCATCCGACGCTCCTGGCGAGCCCCCTCAAGAACGCGCTCGACCTTCTCGAGGCTCTGCCGCAGGGCGCGCGCGTGCATCTCGTTTCGCATTCGCGCGGCGGCCTCGTAGGCGAATTGCTGTGCAAGTCGCGGGTGGTCGCGGTCGATGAATCGAATCCCGGAACGCCGGGCAAGGCGTTGCCGCATTTCTCGGCTCGACAGATGGCGGACATCAGCGGGCATGAGCCCTATGGTGAACGCGGCGCCGACAAGTCGGATCCGCGCAGTGTCGCGCAGCTTCTCAAGGATTTCGCGCAGGCTCTCGAGCGGCAAGAGATCGTCGTGGAGAGATTCGTGCGAGTGGCGTGTCCGGCGCTCGGCACGACGCTCGCGTCGAAGCGCCTCGATCGCTGGCTGTCGGTGATCGGGACCGTCGCAGGACGCGCGCTTCCGGGCTCCCCCGTCATCGATGTCGCTGGCGCCATCGGCGATTTCTTTGCAGCCGTTCTCAAGGAACGCACCAACCCGGCCTCGCTCCCCGGCATCGAGGCGATGATGCCGGAGTCGCCGTTCATCCGGCTCGTCAATTCACCCGAAGGACGACTCGAAGGCGAGCTGCTCGTCCTGGCCGGTGACATCGAACCGTCGTCGTGGTGGAAAAAGATCGCCATCTGGGTCAGTGACCGTTTCTACAGTGGCGACCACGATCTCGTCGTGAACACGCCATCGATGCATGGCGGCGCGAAGCGCCTCGATGGTCACGCCCTGCAGAAGGAGTTTCGCGGACCGACCGTCAATCACTTCCAGTATTTCCGCAACGCCGACAGCGCGCGCAGTCTCGTGGCCGCGCTGCGCGAGCAGACCGCAACTCTGGTGGGCGATGGCTTTGAGCCGTTGCAGACACCCACGGCCCCAATCGCACGTGCTCCAGTCACGCCGGGACCGAAGCCGGTCGTGTTCCTGCTTCCCGGGATCATGGGCAGCGAGTTGCGCGTGGACGGCGAGACGGTGTGGCTCAATTTCCTGAAGCTCGGTACCGGCGCATTCATGCAGCTGCGCATCGGCTCGAACGTCGTCAAGCCAGGGCGGCCGCTCCGGATGAGCTACGGCGAGATCGCGGAATTCCTGCGTGCGACGCACGACGTGCGGGAGTTTCCCTACGACTGGCGCAAGCCCGTCGAAGAGGAAGCCGATCGCTTGGCGGCGCAAGTGAGCGATGCGCTCGACGAGACGCGCCAATCGGCGATGCCGGTGCGCATCCTGGCGCACTCGATGGGCGGCCTCGTTGCGCGCACTGCGATGCTGCGCCGACCGGCTGTGTGGAACGCATTCCGCTCACGTCCCGGCGCACGTTTGATCATGCTCGGCACGCCAAACGGCGGTTCGCATGCGATCACGGAACTGCTCACGGCCAAGTCGCCGACTCTTGCCAAGCTCGCGCTCCTCGATATCGGCCATCAGCAGATCCAGTTCCTGCAGCTTATCGCGCGCTTCCCCGGCGTGCTGGCGATGTTGCCGAGCGAAGGCACGGATGACTACTTCGCGCCAGCCACCTGGCATCGCTATCTCGCAGGTGTCGCGAGCGGCTGGGTGTTGCCGGACGTTGCTGATCTCGATTTTGCGCGTGATTTTCGCCGCCGCTTCAGAGATGCACCGATCGATCCCAGCGTGATGATCTATGTCGCCGGCTGTGCGAAGGCAACGCTCTGCAATCTGACGCTCATCGACGACGACCAGGGCCGCAAACGCTTCCGCTTCGAGGCGACCAATCGTGGCGACGGGCGCGTCACGTGGGCCACCGGCATGTTGCCTGGTGTTCCCACGTGGTACATGGATGCGACGCACGGCGACCTGGCCGCCGAACAGGATGCGTTCCCGGCGATTGTCGAGCTTCTCGAAACCGGTCGGACGATGCGGCTGCCATTGACGCCGCCCGGGGCGCGCGACGTGGAGGAGAAGTTCGAGTTCGAGCGTGACGCGGAAACGCTCTTTCCGGACGAAGAATCACTGCTGCGCGATGTCATGGGTTCCCGCCCGGCCCGACGCCGCGTCGAAGCCGGCGTTGAAACGGTCACGCAAGTCAGGGTGGTGCACGGCGACCTCGCTTACGCGCGCTATCCACTCGCGGTCGGTCACTATCAGGACGATGCCATCGTCAGCGCCGAGAGCGCACTCGATGCGGAGCTCGGCGGTGAGCTGCGGCAGCGCTTCCAATTGGGCCTGTACCCGGGGCCCTTGGGCTCGAGCGCCGTGTTCTTCAAGCCGAATGCACCGACGACGGGGCCGAAGCGTTTGCCCGGTGCTCTGATCATCGGCATCGGCGGTGCAGGGAGTCTCACTGCCGCCGCCCTTACGCGCGCATTTTCGCGCGCGTTGCTCGAGTATGTCCTCGAGTGGTCGGAGCGCAGGCCTGCAAGTGCCCAGTTGCTCGGCACCGGCGAAGATCCGACGCTCGGCATCAGCTGCTTGCTCATTGGTACCGGTGAAGGCGGCATCTCAGTATCCGACGCCGTGGCGGCGTTGTTGCGCGGTGTTGCCGACGCCAATGCTTCGCTCGCGTCGACGTCGGTGCCCGAGCGCATCGGCGAGATCGAATTCATCGAGCTCTGGGAGGACCGTGCGCTGCAGGCGATGACGGCGCTGAGCATTCTGCAGGGTGACGCGGAGTTCGCGCGGACCTTCAAATTTTCAGTCGAGCTGTCGGCCTCGAAGGGCGGGCGAGCGCGACCGAGTGTCAGCGAGCCACCGGGCTGGTGGCACCGCTTGCAGGTGCTCGGCAACCCGGAGCCACATTCCACGCAACGCTTCCTGCGGTTCGTGGCACTCACCCGGCGGGCGCGCATCGAAGTGCGTCTGCATGAGACGCAAAGAGCATTGGTCGATGAGCTCGTCAACACCGCTGTGAAGACGACGGACCACTCGCCGGAGCTCTCGCGGACACTGTTCGAGCTGCTGTTGCCGACGGACCTGAAGTCCGCAGCACCCAATGAAGACAATCTGGTGCTGCTGCTCGATGAGGAGTCGGCGCGTTACCCGTGGGAGCTGCTCGAGGATCATTCCACCGTCGCAACGAAGCGCGAGCCCGAGCCGTTCGTGATCAAGCACGGCCTGTTGCGCCAGCTGGCGGTCACCGACGAGCGACCCGTCCCTCAGCCCAATGCTTCGCGCAGCGTACTGATCGTCTGGGATCCGGTCGGACCTTATCCGGCATTGCCAGGCGCGCGGACCGAAGCGCTCGCGGTGCGCGATGAATTCAGGCGGGCTTCGTTCGAGGCGGTATGCGCCGCCGAGCGCCTTACCGGCCGTGAAGTCATTGAACAGCTCTACGCGCGTCCCTATCGCGTACTGCACCTCGCCGCGCACGGCGTGTACCGCTTCCCGACGGCTCCGCAGGGCCAGAATCAGGGGGAGCGCTCGCTCGTCACCGGCGTGGTGATGGGAAAGGACATGTATCTCACCGCGCTCGAAGTGCGGCAAATGCGTCAGGTTCCGGAGCTGGTGTTCCTCAACTGCTGCCATCTCGGAAGGATCGAGGAGCGCATCAAGGCGCCCGACGCCGAGCATCGCGAAGCGTTTCACCTGATCGCGTCGAGCCTCGCGCTCGAGTTCATCAAGATGGGCGTGCGCGCCGTGGTGGCTGCGGGCTGGGCAGTCGACGATGCCGTCGCGACACTCTTCGCGCGCACGTTCTACGAACAGCTGTTGGCGGGTGTGACGTTGGGTGAAGCCGTGAAACAGGCGCGGCGTGCAGCTTTTCGCGATCAGGAGCAATGCAATACCTGGGGCGCCTATCAGTGTTACGGCGATCCCGATTACCGGCTGGTGTCCGAAGGCGAGGGCAGGGCGGCGCGCGCGCTGGCACCGTTTCCGTCGGTTTCCGCGGCGCTCTATGAGATCGGCAATCGCCGTGCAGCGTTGCAGGCGATCGGCGGTGGCGACCCGACGCGCGATCTCGCTGCGCTCGCGGAGATTCGCCGACGTCTCGAGCAGCAGGAATGGGCCGACCGGCCGCGCGTGGCCTTGTCGCTGGCGCTCGCGCACTGGGACGCGCTCGACTACGAGCCCGCGCTCACGCTCTACACGCAGGCGATCCGCCGCAATCTGCAGTCCGCTTCGGTGCGCGACATCGAGCAGTACGCCAATTTGCTGAGTCGCGCGGCCGTACAGGCCTGGCGCGATGGCAAGGTCGATCTCAAGCGCGGCATCGAGCAGGTCGAAGAAGCGCGGCGGTGGCTGCTGTGGTTGAACGATGAGCGAGGCGGCGGGCCGAGTGCGGAGCGGCTGTCTCTGCTCGCGAGCGTGGACAAGCGGCTGGCTTTCATGAGCGATTCCCCCGCCACTGCGCTTCCGTACGTGCAGGCGATGATCGCGCGCTACGCCGAAGCAGCCGAGCTCTCACAACGAAGCGGGCTCAAGCTCGCGTCGTACCCCATCCTCAACGGATTGTTTGGACACCTGGTGGCGCAATGGCTGTCGACGCGATCACGACAGCGCTCAGCGCGCGGTGCGGTTGCGGCGGATCGCGAACGTCTCGCCGACGTGCGGGCGCGCGCCGCTGCCGGCACGGAATTCGAGTTCTGGAGCGAGGCGGCA
>DATIEU010000456.1:0-5208 GCA_035455565.1 Steroidobacteraceae bacterium
GACGTCCTCAACTATCTGCGTCGACAGGCCTGAAATGAAGCAGAAACCACGCAAGAGCGCCTTCGCCACGCGCGCCATCCACGGCGGGCAGACACCCGACCCGAGCACGGGCGCGGTGATGCCGCCGATCTACGCGACCTCGACCTACGTGCAGAAGAGTCCCGGCGTGCACCAGGGTTACGAGTATTCGCGCACGCAGAATCCGACGCGCAACGCCTACGAGCGTTGCATCGCCGATCTCGAGAGCGGCACGCACGGTTTCGCCTTCGCCTCCGGGATGGCGGCGACCGCGACGGTGCTCGAGCTCATCGATTCCGGCAGCCACGTGATCGCGATGGACGATCTATACGGCGGTACGCGGCGCCTCTTTCAGCGCGTGCGCCAGCGTTCCGCGGGACTCGAATTCACGTTCGCCGATCTCAGCGATATGAAAAACGTGACGGCGAGCGTCCGACCCAACACGCGCCTCATCTGGATCGAAACGCCGAGCAATCCGACATTGCGGCTGGTCGATCTCGCGGCGGTTGCGCGCTTCGCGCGCGAACGCAAGTTCCTCACCGCGGTGGACAACACCTTCGCGACGCCATGGTCGCAACGGCCGCTCGAGCTCGGCTGCGACATCGTGGTGCACTCGGCCACCAAGTTCCTGAACGGCCACTCCGACATGGTCGGTGGCGTGGCGGTGGTCGGCGAGGCGGAGCTCGCGGAACGCATGGGCTTCCTGCAGAACTCCATTGGTGCCGTTGGGGGTCCCTTCGACAGCTTCCTGGCATTGCGCGGCCTGAAGACGTTGCCCTTGCGCATGCGCCAGAGCAGCGAGAGCGCGCTCGCCATCGCGCGCCGGCTCGAGAAGCATCCGCGGGTCGAGCGGGTGCTCTATCCCGGTCTCGAGAGCCACCCGCAGCACGCGCTGGCACGCCGCCAGATGCAGAACGGCTTCAGCGGCATCGTCACCTTCTTCATCCGCGGCGGCCTCGAGCCGGCCCGGCGCTTCCTCGAGCGCTGCGGAATCTTCGCTATCGCGGAGAGCCTGGGCGGCGTCGAAAGCCTGGTCGACCACCCCGGCATCATGACCCACGCCTCGGTGCCCGAAGATCAACGACGGGCGCTCGGGATCAGCGACGGGCTGATTCGTTTGTCGGTCGGCATCGAAGACACCGACGACCTGATCGCGGACCTGGAGCAGGCGCTCGAGTAATAAGAAGGAGTGCGTCGCCGCGCCGGCGCCTCATTCTTCGGCGAGTTGCTCCGCCTGGTATTCCTGTGTGAGCGGATCGATCAGCTCGTCGAGCTTGCCGTTTATGATCTCCGGCAGCCGGTACACCGTGAGCTCGATGCGGTGGTCGGTGACGCGTCCCTGCGGGAAATTGTAGGTGCGGATGCGCTCGGAGCGATCGCCCGAGCCGATCTGGAGCTTGCGCGTCTCGGCACGCACGCGTTGCTGCTTTTCCTGCTCGGCGGCGAGCAACCGCGCCTTGAGCAGGGACAGGGCGCGCGAACGGTTCTTGTGCTGCGAGCGCTCGTCCTGGCACTCGACCACGATGCCTGTGGGCAGGTGCGTGATGCGCACCGCCGAATCGG
This sequence comes from Steroidobacteraceae bacterium, assembly GCA_035455565.1. Taxonomy (GTDB): domain Bacteria; phylum Pseudomonadota; class Gammaproteobacteria; order Steroidobacterales; family Steroidobacteraceae; genus DATBVX01. The sequence continues at coordinate 1,582 of DATIEU010000456.1, forward strand.
TCTTGTTGACGTGCTGCCCGCCCGCGCCCGAAGCGCGATAGGTGTCGATGCGCAGTTCCGCGGGGTTGAGCGCGATCTCTTCCACTTCTTCCATCTCGGGCAGGATTGCCACGGTGCAGGTGGAAGTGTGAATGCGCCCCTGCGCCTCCGTGGCCGGCACGCGCTGCACGCGATGCGTGCCCGACTCGAACTTGAGGCGCGAGAATGCACCGCGTCCGACGATGCGGCTGATCACTTCCTTGTAGCCGCCGTGCTCACCCGGGCTCTCGCTCATGATCTCGACCCGCCAGCCGCGGGTCTCCGCGTACTTCGCATACATGCGCAGCAGGTCGCCCGCAAAAATCGCCGCTTCGTCTCCACCGGTGCCCGCGCGAAGCTCGAGATAGATGTTGCTGTCGTCGCGCGGATCGCTTGGCACGAGGAGCTTCCTGAGCTCGTTCTCTTCCGATTCGAGCCGCGCGCCGAGCGAGCGGCTCTCTTCTTCTCCCAGTTCCCGCGCCTCCGCATCGCTGTCAGCCGCGAGCTCGCGCGCGGTCGTCAGGTCATGCTCCAGGCGTCGGTACTCGCCGTAGCGTTGTGCCAGCGGTTGCAGCCGCGCGTACTCCATCGACAGATCGCGAAAACGCCCCTGGCTCGCAGTTGCGTCCGGCTCGGCCAGCAGGCGTCCCACTTCCTCGAAGCGTTCCGCGAGCTTGTCGAGTTTCTGGCGTATGGAGGGTTTCATGACGGCGCGCGATTGTGGAGCCTCGTCTGGACCAACTCAAGCTCGCCCTGCGCCGCGCATTTTTTGCAAAGACTCCCCGGCGGCGCGCGTGCGTTATAGTGTGGCCATGTCCCGCGCGTTCCGACTTTTCGTCTGCAATTCCTGCTGTGCGCTTGCTCTTGTGCTGGCCGGTTGTGCGAGCCAGCCCGTGAGTGGCCCATCACCAGAATCCGAGCAGCAGGCCACGGACGCCAACTCACACCTGATGGTGGCCGAGATCGCTCTGCAACGTGGCGAATACTATTCGGCTGCGACGGAATATGTCGCGGCCGCCAGGCTTGCTTCCGACCCGACGCTCGCGCAGCGCGCCACCGCGGTGGCGTTCGAGAATGGCCAGATGACGATCGCCATGGACGGCGCAAAGCGCTGGCTCGAGCTCGAGCCAGCGAGCGTGGATGCGCATCGCTACATGGCGGTGGCGGCATTGCGGCTGCACAAGCTCGACGAGTCGCAGCGTCACCTGGAGCCGGTGCTGGACGCGGCGTATGCGACGCCCGCGGCGGGATTCATGGACCTGAGTGCGACGCTCGCGGATGAAGACAACGCCTACGGCGTGCTGCGCGTCACGCAGGGTCTGGCCGAGCGGCACAGGAAAGTCGCTGAAGCGCAATACGCGATAGCGGTCGCAGCACTGCGCGGTTATCACTACCAACTTGCGGTCGATGCCTGTCGCAAGGCGCTCGAGATCGATCCCAATTTCGCGGATGCCCAGGAGCTCCTGGCGCGCGCGCTGGTTGTGAACGGCCAGAATGCGGAAGGGCTCGAGCTGGCGCGCAAGCGCGTGCAGACCGCGAACGACGTCGAATCCCAGCTCGAGCTGGCGCTGCTGCTGAGCGCCGCAAACGAGGAGGATGCGGCACGCAAGCAGCTTACCCCGCTCCTCGAGATTCCCGAGGCGCGTCCCGAAGCGCTGCGCACACTCGCGGGGCTCGATCTCGCGGCCGGCAAGTACGACGAGGCCAGCGTGCGCTTCAACGAGCTGGCCAACTCGGGACGCTACGTCAGTCTTTCCTTCTATTCGCTCGGACTGATTCACGAGCGGCGGCGCGATCCGGCGCGGGCGGTGCGCTATTACACACGCGTCGCGAGCGGCCCCTACGCGAATGACGCACAACTGCGCGCCGCGCGCCTGCTCGCCACCAGCGGTGCGCGCGACCAGGCGATCCAGCTGCTCGATTCGTACACGACCGATCATCCGGAGAGCGCGGTGGAGATCTCGATCGGCAGAGCGCAGCTCCTGGCGGAGGAGGGCGATGCGGAGAATGCACTCGGCATCCTCGACAACATGGCGGCTCAATATCCGGATAACGTGCAACTGCAGTACGCGCGCAGCGTGACGCTCGATCGGCTGGAACAGGTCGATCAGTCGATCGCGGTCCTGCGGGCATTGCTCGCCAAGCGCCCCAGGGATCCGGTCGTGATGAATGCGCTCGGCTACACGCTCGCCGAGCACAATCGCGAGTTGCGCGAGGCGCACGGCCTGGTGCGCGATGCACTCGAGATGTCACCGGACAGCGCCGCGGTCCAGGACAGCATGGGCTGGACGTTGCACCGCATGGGTGAGCAGCGCGACGCGCTCAAGTGGCTCACGAAGGCCTACGCCTCCGAGAAGGATGCGGAGATCGCGGCGCATCTCGGCGAAACCTTGTGGGATCTCGGGCAGCGGACGCAGGCGCGCGCCATCTGGGATGAGGCGCTCGCGCGCGATCCAGACCATCGCTATCTCCTCAATACGTTGCGCCGCTATCCCGAGTGAGCGCTTTCGACGACCAGCCATGGCGCCGCGCGAGTTGATCAAATCGGGCGCACCGGCCGGCGCCTGGCTGCTGATGCTCCTGATCGCCGGTTGCGCAACAACGCCGCCACTGCCGCCGGTCGACTGGCATCGCGCCAAGGTCGAGCGTCAGCAACTCGAGCGCTGGCAGATGAAGGGGCGCGCTGCGGTTGCGACTGAAAACGACGGCTGGAGCGCATCGGTCGCCTGGAACCAGGACGCCACGCGTTCGGAGCTCAACCTGCAGGGCGCACTCGGCGTCGGCGGCGTGCACGTGACGAGCGACGGCCAGGCTGTCGAAATCGAGACCAGCAAGGGCGAGAAGATCAACACCGAAGACGCGGCCGCGGCACTCGAGCAAACGATCGGGATCCCGTTGCCGTTGGCGAGCCTGAGGTACTGGCTGCTGGGCGTGCCGGACCCGGCCTTGCCTGCTGTGGAAGAGCTCGACGATCGCGGCCGGCTGAGTCGGCTCGAGCAGGATGGCTGGCAGGCGACATACGACCGCTACGCGTATCAGAATGAGGCCTGGCTGCCCGGACGCATGCGGCTGGAAAAGGGGCCGGTGCGGCTACGGGTGATAGTGGACCAGTGGAGATTCTGAGATGGGGATGAGCGGCGACCCCTGGCCGGCGCCGGCGAAACTGAACCTGTTCCTGCACGTGCTCGGCCGCCGGCCGGACGGCTATCACGAGCTGCAGACCGCGTTTCAGATCGTCGACCTGTGCGACGAGATCTCTTTCGATCCGCGTTCCGACGGCCAGGTGGTGCGCGTCGAAGGTCCCTTCGACGTCCCCCCATTCGATGACCTCGTGGTCCAGGCCGCGCGGCGCCTGCAGCGCGAGCAGCGCGGCGGCCGGCCCATGGGCGTCGCGATCCACCTGCGCAAGCGCATCCCGCTGAATTCGGGCCTGGGCGGTGGCAGTTCCGATGCGGCCACCACGCTGGTCGCGCTCAACGCCCTGTGGGGGTTGGGATTAAGCGTCGATCGCCTGGCCGATATCGCGCTCGATCTCGGCGCCGATGTGCCGGTGTTCGTGCGCGGGCGGTCCGCCTGGGCCGAGGGCGTCGGCGAGCGCCTGACGCCCAT
>DATIEU010000457.1:0-8887 GCA_035455565.1 Steroidobacteraceae bacterium
AAGAGGACGAAATCGTACTTTCCTTCCTCGATCCGCAGTCCGTAGTCGCGACCCTCCATCTCGGCCTGCTCGCGCACCAGGCCGATCAACCCGGAGAGACGCCGCGTCTCGTCGGCGATCTCGGTATCGCGACCGATGGCACTAACGGAGATCACTGCGATGGACGCGACGATCGCGACGATCACGACCACCACCAGGATCTCGATGAGGGTGAAGCCCGGTGCGCCGCGACTGAGTCGGCGCGGGGAACGAGCGATCAACCGCAGAGTGCGGGCACTCCGGTCGGGGGCTTCAGTCCAGGGCCCAGTTGCCGATATCGGCATTGTCGCCATCACCACCGGGCTGGTTATCGGCGCCGAGCGTGAACAAGTCGTACTCGGTGCCGTGCGTGCCGGGATAGATGTATTGGTAGTTGTTGCCCCACGGATCCTTCTTGAGCGAACGAATGTAGCCGCCTTCCTTCCAGTTGCGGATCGATGGATCCGCAGGCTGCCTGACGAGCGCTTCGAGCCCTTGGTCCGTGGTCGGATACTTGAAGTTGTCGAGCTTGAAGAGGTTGAGCGCGGTCTCGTAGTTCTGGATGTCCGCTTTGACCTTGGTGGTTTGCGCCTGACCGATGCGACCCATGACGTTGGGCAACACCAGGGCCGCGAGGATCCCGAGGATCACCACCACAACCATGATCTCGATCAGCGTGAAGCCTGCCGCGCGCCTGCGCGACGCAGCCACGTCATTCAATTGCATGCGAATTCTCGAACCGCTGGAAGTGGGCTATAAGTGGAACGTCAAGATAGCACAAAGGGGTTATTTCCCATTATCGCGACGCCCGTTCCGTGGCTCAGGTTCCTGCATCTCGACGGGCGCCGCCTGTGGGCATTTCTGGCGATCTGCGCACTGCTGATCGCACTCGAGGGCCTGGGCGACGAAGGTCGCCTGTTGCTGCGCTATGAACGCGCTCTGGTCGTGCAGGGCCAATGGTGGCGTCTGCTCACCGGTCACATCGTGCATCTCGGATGGACTCACCTCGCGCTCAACCTCATGGGGCTCGCACTCATGTGGGCGTTGTTCTTTCCGGACTACAGCGTGCGCGGCTGGGCGGTCATTCTCTTGTGTTCTCTCGTCACCATCGACGCCGCATTCTTCTTCATCGAGCGCGACTTGCGCTGGTACGTGGGTCTCTCCGGTCTCCTGCATGGCGCGATGGCGGCGGGCACGATTGCCTACGTGGGCCGGCGCGAGCCGGGAGCGTGGGTCCTGGTGCCGTTCCTTACGGCGAAGCTGATTTACGAACAACTCGTCGGCACCATGCCCTACAGCCTCGATTCCGCCGGCGGCCCGGTCGTGGTCGACGCGCATCTCTACGGTGTGCTGGGGGCCGTGATCGGCGTGCTGGCGCTCCGCTGGCGGCCTCACCCGCTATAATCCGCCGCCTCTTCATCGCTCGCGGGATTCCCATGGCAGTGGCCTTCGTATTTCCGGGCCAGGGCTCGCAATCGGTCGGCATGCTCAAGTCGCTCGCGGATGCGGAGCCCGTCGTCACGGCCACCTTCGCGGAAGCCTCGAACGTACTGGGCTACGATCTCTGGCAGCTGTGCCAGTCGGGACCCGAGGACGCGCTCAACGCCACCGAGCGCACGCAGCCCGCCATGCTGGCGGCGGGTGTCGCGGTGTGGCGCGTCTGGCGCAAGCGGGGCGGACCCGCTCCGACCGTGATGTCGGGTCACAGCCTCGGCGAATTCACGGCGCTGGTGTGCGCGGACTCGCTCGATTTTTCCACCGCGGTCGAGCTCGTGAGCTTTCGCGGGCGCGCGATGCAGGAGGCGGTCCCGGTGGGGCAGGGTGCAATGGCCGCGATTCTGGGTCTTGAAGACGAAGACGTCGAAGCGGCCTGTCGCGAAGCCGCCCGGGGCGAGGTGGTCGAGCCAGTGAACTTCAATGCGCCCGGGCAAATTGTTATCGCCGGGCACGCTACCGCCGTGAAGCGCGCGATCGAGGCCTGCAAGACGCGTGGCGCCAAGCGCGCGATCGATCTGCCGGTGAGTGTTCCGTCGCACAGCTCGCTGATGAAGCCGGCCGCCGAGCGCTTGCAGGCGCGGCTGGAGCAGACCGAAGTGCGCAGTCCGCTGGTACCCGAGATCTATACGGTCGACGTGCGCAAACACGGGCACCCGCAGGGCATCCGCTCGGCACTGGTGCAACAACTCTTCAGCCCGGTGCGCTGGGCCGAGACGGTACGGCGCATGATCGCGAGCGGGGTCACGCACATCGTCGAGTGCGGTCCGGGCAAGGTGCTCACCGGGCTCAATCGCCGGGTCGAGCGGCGCAAGGAGATTTCCGTCTACGGGCTCGACGACAGCGCGACGATCGATGAAGCCATCACCGCTTGCTGGGGGACGACCGATGCTTGATCAGGACATCGCATTGGTAACGGGCGCCTCCCGTGGTATCGGGCGTGCGATCGCGCTGGCCCTGGGGAAGGAACGCGCAACCGTCATCGGCACCGCGACCACGGCCGAGGGCGCCGCGCAGATCGACGCCGCCTTCAGGGAACAGGCCATCAAGGGGCGCGGGATCGTGCTCAACGTGACCGACGCCGACGGCATCGACAAGGCGTTGGCGGATATCGAAACGAAGGAAGGCCCGCCTACCATCCTGGTCAACAACGCCGGCATCACGCGCGACAACCTGCTGCTGCGCATGAAGGCCGAGGACTGGCAGGCAATTCTCGACACCAACCTGTCATCGGTTTTCCGCATGAGCAAGGCATGCCTGCGCGGCATGATGAAGCAGCGCCGCGGCCGAATTATCAGTATCGCCTCGGTGGTCGGCGTGATCGGTAACGCCGGGCAGGCGAACTACGCAGCCGCCAAGGCCGGCATCATCGGCTTCAGCAAGTCGCTCGCCCGCGAAGTGGGCTCACGCGGCATCACCGTGAATGTGGTGGCGCCCGGCTTCATCGAGACGGACATGACGCGCAAGCTGAGCGAGGAGCAGCGGGCCGCGCTCATGGGGCCGATCGCACTCGGCCGGCTGGGCTCGGTGGACGATGTCGCCGCTGCGGTGGTGTTCCTGGCTTCGAGCGGCGCGGCGTACGTCACCGGGGAAACCCTGCACGTGAACGGCGGGATGTACATGCCGTAGCGTTGAAAAGGCCTTCGGACAGGCACAAAAGCACTGGATTAGTCAAGAAAAACAAACACTCGGCCGCGATTTGGGTGGCGCTAGTGGTGGGGGTTCACCTAGAATACCGCGCCCATGCGGTCTGCCGGACTGCACAAGAACCAGAGGACACCACACCGATGAGCACTGTCGAACAGCAAGTGAAAGCGATCGTCGCCGAACAGCTGGGCGTCAAGGAAGAAGAGGTCACCAACGACGCCTCCTTCGTCGACGACCTGGGTGCGGATTCGCTGGACACGGTCGAGCTGGTGATGGCGCTCGAGGAAGAATTCGAAACGGAAATTCCCGACGAAGACGCCGAGAAGATCACCACGGTTCAACAGGCCATCGACTACATCAACGAGCATCGCAGCAAGGCCTGAGCCCGCGTCCGTGCCGCCTCGCCAGGGAGCGGCGGGGCGCAGCAGTTCTCACAGCAGGAATCCCCAGAGGTCAATAACGTGACACGACGTCGGGTTGTGGTGACCGGCCTCGGCATCGTTTCGCCGGTGGGCAGCACGGTCGCGAGCGCGTGGGAAGCCATCTGCGCCGGGCGCAGCGGCATCGGCCCGATCACGCGCTTTGACGTCAGCGCCTTCGCGACGCGCTTCGGCGGCTCCGTGCAGGGCTTCCAGATCGAGGATTACCTGACGCCCAAGGAAGCGCGCAAGATGGATCCGTTCATGCACTACGGCTTCGGCGCCGCGGTGCAGGCGATCAAGGATGCGAATCTGGAAGTGACCGAAGCGAATGCGCAGCGCATCGGTGTGGTCATGGGCGCGGGCATCGGCGGCCTCGACACGATCGAGGAGACTTCCGCCAAGTACCTCGAGACCAAGAGCCCACGCAAAATCTCGCCGTTCTTCATTCCCGGCAGCATCATCAACATGGTCTCGGGGCACGTGTCCATCCGCTACGGCATGCAAGGCCCCAATCTCGCCGTTGTCACGGCGTGCACCACTTCCACGCATGCGGTCGGCCTGGCGGCGCGTGCCATTCAATATGGCGATGCCGACGTGATGGTGGCGGGGGGTGCGGAAATGGCAACGACGCCGCTGGGACTCGGCGGCTTCTGCGCGGTCAAGGCGCTCTCCGAGCGCAACGACGAACCGACGCGCGCCAGCCGTCCCTTCGACCGCGAGCGCGACGGGTTCGTGCTTGGCGACGGTGCCGGCGCGATGATCCTCGAGGAGCTCGAGCACGCACGGGCGCGCGGCGCTCGCATCTATGCGGAGCTCACGGGCTTCGGCATGAGCGGCGACGCCTATCACATGACAGCGCCGCAAGAGTCCGGCGAGGGCGCGCGCCTCGCGATGGCGAACGCGCTCGCGGATGCGAAGCTCAACGCGGACCAGGTCGACTACGTCAATGCGCACGCCACCTCGACGCCGCTGGGCGACAAAGCGGAAACGCTCGCGATCAAGCGCGCGCTCGGCGACTACGCCAGAGAGGTGGCGGTGAGCTCGACCAAGTCGATGACCGGTCACCTGCTCGGTGCCGCGGGAGGCGTGGAGGCGCTCTTCTGCGTGCTCGCGATCCGTGACCAGGTCGCACCGCCGACGATCAACTACGAGAACCCCGACCCCGACTGCGACCTCGATTATGTGCCCAACACGGCGCGCCCGATGCGCATCGACGTGACGCTGTCGAACTCCTTCGGATTCGGCGGCACCAACGGCACGCTGGTCTTCAAGAAGTTTTCCTAGTGTCCTTGTGGCGCGGCGCGACCGCGTGACGGTTGTGGCACGATGACGTCCGTGCGTCGTCCGCTTCGCATCCTGCTGATTACCGCGCTGATCCTGGCCACGGCCGTCTTCGCGGGCGTGCGCTGGGTACATCACTATGTTCACGCGCCGGTGCCCATCACCGAGCCCGTGGTCTTCGTCGTGGAGCCCGGCACCTCCCTGGGTGCCGTGGCGCGCAACCTCGAGGCGCGCGGTGCCATCGAGCATCCGCGCGTGTGGGCGGCTCATGCCCGGGTCCATGGACTCGCCAAGCGCATCCGTGCCGGCGAATACCAGATCGAGCCCGGCGCGACGCCCGCCAGCGTGCTCGATCAGCTCGTGAGGGGCGACGTCATCCTGCGCGAGCTCACGATCGTCGAAGGCTGGTCGTTCCGCGACCTGATGCACGCAATCGCCAATCACCCGGCGCTCCAACAGACGCTGCACGGCGCCAGCGAAGCCGAAATCATGGAGCGCGTCGGCTCGGCCGGCGTGCATCCGGAAGGGCAGTTCTTTCCGGACACCTACCGCTTCGCCGGCGGCACGCCCGACGTCGAGCTCCTGCGGATGGCCCATGAAGCCCTCCGGGCGCGCCTGCAGGCGGCCTGGGACGCGCGGGTCGAGGGGCTGCCCGTCGAGAGCGCATACGAAGCGCTGATTCTCGCCTCGATCGTCGAGAAGGAGACCGGTCTTGCGAGCGAGCGGCCTTTGATCGCCGGGGTGTTCGTGCGGCGCTTGCGAACCGGCATGCGCCTGCAATCGGATCCGACGGTGATCTACGGCATCGGCGTCTCGTACGATGGCAACATTCGCCGTCGCGATTTGCAGGCCGACTCGCCCTACAACACCTACACGCGACGCGGCCTGCCGCCGACGCCGATTGCGATGCCGGGGGAGGGCGCACTGCGCGCAGCCACACGACCCGACGACAGCGGTGCGATATATTTCGTCGCGACCGGCGAGCCCGACGGCAGTCACTACTTTTCCAAGACGCTCGCCGAGCACAATGCTGCCGTGAAACGCTTCCTCGCCCGCCTGCGCTCCCGCGCGGCCAGCACGGCACCACCGGCCAACAACAATGCGCGGTAAGTTCATCACGCTGGAAGGGCTCGAGGGTTCGGGCAAATCGACACAGATCGCCCGGCTCGAGCGGCACCTCGCGGCCCGCGGTATCGAGGTTACCGTGACGCGCGAGCCCGGAGGCACGCCGCTCGCCGAAAAGCTGCGCCAGGTCGTGCTGAGTCCGGGGAACGAAAATATCTCCCCGGAGGCCGAGCTCCTGGTCATGTTTGCCGCTCGCGCCGTGCACCTCGACAACCTGATCCGTCCCGCGCTCGACGCCGGACGCTGGGTGTTGTGCGATCGCTTCACCGACGCGAGCTTTGCTTACCAGGGTGCAGGGCGGGGCGTCGGCGATGAGGTCATCGCGAGTCTCGAGAACCTGGTGCAGGGAGAGCTGCGGCCCGACCTGACGTTGCTGCTCGACCTGCCGGTGGAGGTGGGCCTGCGCAGGGCAGCGGCACGCCGGGGCCGCGAGGCCCCGGACCGGTTCGAGCTCGAAGGGAGCGAGTTCTTCCAGCGCGTGCGCGCCAGCTTCCTCGCACTGGCCGCGAAGCACGCGCAGCGCATCCGGGTGATCGACGCCGATCGACCGCTCGAAGAGGTGACCGCCGATCTCATCGCGCAGGTCGACAGCTTGCTCGCGGGCACCACACGACCATGAGCTCACGCGAATACAAGAGAGCCGAAGAACTGCCCTGGCTGTCACCGTTGCGTGAGCAAGTCGAGCGGGCGGCGGCGCGCAGCCGCTTGCCACACGCGCTCCTGATCCACGCGGCACCGGGACTCGGCAGCGAAATCCTCGCGGCCTGGATTGCCGCGTTCGTGCTGTGCGACTCGCGCAGCGGCACACCGTGCGGCCGCTGCGCGGCCTGCACGCTGGTGGCGGCCGGCAATCATCCCGATCTCATGTGGATCGAGCGCGAGGAAGACGCCAAGCAGCTGCTCATCGAGCAGATCCGTGCACTCTGCGATCAGTTCGCTCTCAAGAGCTATCGCGGCGGCTACAAGGTCGCCATCGTGGCCGATGCGGACCTGATGACCGAGAACGCAGCCAATGCGCTCCTCAAGACCCTGGAGGAGCCGCCGCCGCAGAGCCTGCTGATCCTGCGCTCGGCACGCCCGTCGCGCTTGCCGGCCACGATCGTGAGCCGCTGCCAGCGGCTCACCATCCCCAGGCCGCCGCGCGACATGTCGCTGGCATGGCTCGCTGCGCAGGAGGCCGGCGAGTGGGCACGCGTGCTGGACTTCGCCGCCGGGGCACCGCTGCGCGCGCTCGAGATGCGGGCAGGATCATTCGCGGAGATCGACGAGGACATGCGCAAGGCGTTCGCGCGGCTCGCGCGACGCGAGCTCGATATTCCGGCGACGGTGCAGCGCTGGACCGACAAGGCCGGCAAGGCGCAGCTCGAGAGCCGCCTCGAATGGATCGAGACCTGGGTCACAGAGTCGATACGCAGCGCGCTCGGCACACCTGCGGACTTGCAATCGCAGCGCGGAATTCGCAAGATTCGCGGCCTCTACGACGTGCTCGACCATGCGCGGGGTATGAGGCTCGAGCTCAGCACTTCGCTCAACGCTCAGCTCGCCGCCGAGGAGTTGCTGCTCCGTGCCGAATCGGCGCTGGCAGCCTGGAGCCGGGAGACCTGAGGCAGGAACAACTGGTGCGCCAACCGCTCAACAAGCCGGGCTTGCTCACGCTCACCATCAAGGACAAGAGCGCGCTCTACCTCGCCTACATGCCGTTCGTGAAGAACGGCGGTCTCTTCATTCCCACCAACAGCAACTACCGCCTCGGCGACGAGGTGTTCATGCTGCTCAACCTGATGGGTGAGGACGAGAAGCTGCCGGTTGCCGGTCGCGTCATCTGGATGACGCCCAAGGGCGCGCAGGGCAAACGCACGGCGGGCATCGGCGTGCAGTTCAGCGACCAGGATCGCGGCCAGACGCAGAAGAAGATCGAGAACTATCTCGCCGGTGCGCTGGGCGGCGATAAGCCCACGCACACGATGTAGTTCTCGGGTCAATTACGCGCCGCCGCGCTGCTCCCGGGGAGGCCCGAAAGTACTGCGGCGACTGGTCGAGATCGTCCTCAGTAAATGCATTCCCCAAGAAGTGTCGCGCGTAGCAGGGCCGATACGAGTTCACCCACCGCCAAGGTTGCACCTGCTTCTGGAGTTGCGTTCGACGCCACGGCTATCGCAACCCGCTTCTCGGGTTGCGCGACGACAATCGCATACCAGTAGCCGTTCGAGCCGGTGCTCTTGATCAGCCGATGTCCGCGCCATTGCTGCGTGAACCAACCGAGCGCGGCGTCTTCACCTCGATTGGTGTGCAGCAACCGATACGTCTGCGTTGACAGGTAACCGTCCGATTCAAGCTCTCCTGCCGCATGGTGGTAAGCAAAGCGGGCGAGGTCTTGCATGTTCATGTGCAGTGTCCCGGAGGGCCCAACGACAGCAGGACTGTCGGCCCGGGGCCCCGCCTTGACCGGGATCAACACTTCGTTCGTGAATTCATGACCCACCGGCGCCCGGGCAGAATCCCCTGCGCCGGGTGCTCCGAAGCCGCCGGACTCGAGTTGCAAGGGCACAAGCACCTCTGCAGTCACGAGGTGCTCCCAGGATTGTTTCTCGAGTTGTTCGAGGATCACTCCGATGACAACGTAGTTGGCATTGGCGTACGTGAACTTTTCGCCTGGCGCTGCACTGGGTGCTCGCCCGAGCGCCAGCCGCGCCAGGATGCGACGCTGCTCCGGCAGCAAACGCGCATCCTCATAGAACGCTTCGAGGTCTGCATCGTCCAGCGGATTGCCGCCCAATCCGCTGTGATGACTGAGCAAGTCGTGAATGGTCGCATCGCCATACGAGGGATAGGTCGATACGAGCAGATCGGGAACAAGCTGCTTCAGGGACCACGACAGTTGCAGACGGTCTCTCTCCAAC
>DATIEU010000458.1:0-10343 GCA_035455565.1 Steroidobacteraceae bacterium
CGAGATCGATCGTGTTCGTTTCCCGGTCGGCCGCAGCGCCGCAGCCCGCCAGGGCGAGACACATGAGCAGGGCGGCAAGGCGAATCATGGAATGCCAGTCCAAATGACGTGGGTCCTGCGCGATAAACGCAGGACCCACGCCCTGATCGCTTGGTTCCACTATTGCTGCGTGATCCTCACATCATCGATACCGGCCTCGACGAGGCTGGCCGTGCCCGCGTCGGCGGCCTGGATCAGCAACCGGATCGTCTGACCGGCAAAGCTGTTGAGACTGGCGCTCCCGGTGGCCCAGGCGCCATCGACATCCGTAGCCGAGCCGAGCCGCTGGAACACCACGCTGGTGGTGTTGCCAACGACGCTGACGCGCAGGAAGTCCGCTGAAGTCGCGTTCGACCCGTGCGCGAGGTATTGGCTGAACGACAGCGTGAGATTCCCGGTGGCCGGCAGGGTGATCGCCGGCGAACGGATCGAAGTCACACCGCCGTCGATGTCGTTCACGCCGGCGCTCGCACCGGCCAGTCGTGCCGTGACGAGATCGTTCACACCACTGACCGTCGTGCCCAGCTGCTTCGTGCCGTTGGAGGTGGTCGTTTCCGGATTGCCGCGTTCCCATTGCCCGGTCGTGGCAGTGTCGGTGCCATTCGGGTTGGTCTGCCATCCGAGGCTGGTCTCGAAGTTGTCGAAGAACACGGTGGAACCGCCGCCACCCTGGCAGGACGCCGGAATGTTGAAGCCATTGGTCGGCGAGGTGCTGTTGGCGCCGCCGCTCACTGCGTTGGTGCCGAGACCGAAGGCCGCGAACGCCTCCCACATGCGGCACACGTCCTCACCACCATGATTGTCCATGGCCGCCTGGATGATGCCGTCGCGCACCTGCGTGAACGTCGGATTGCATGCCGTGTTCTTCAGGCCTTCGTTCACGTACAGCATCATGCGCTGGTTGCCGGCGTTGCCGTTCGCGTTGTAGAGGTTCGGATCGAAGCCGTGAGCGGTGACGAGCTTCCAGTAGACCTCCCACGCGCCCTGTGCCCACACCGAGCCGACGCCGTGCGGAACGGCCATGCCGTTGATGCTGGCGTAGGTCCAGGTGTTCACCGCGGGATCGGTGCTGTAACGCTGCGTGCGAATACCCGTACCGTTGGTTTGTTGATTGAGCGCGTAGGTGCCGATGCCGCGCGGCGTGGGTCCGGTATCGCTGGTCCGCGCCGTGTAAGCCAAGGCCCACCAGTCCGACAAGCCTTCGCCGGGTTGCTGGGTATTCGTCAGGCAGTTCACGTTGGCCGGCCCGCCGACGAGACGGTTGGAAATACCGTGGCCGTACTCGTGCACAATGACGCCGGCATCGAGGTCGCCGTCGCGGTCGGGATTGGCGGCGGTCCAGATGAACATCTGCATGCGCGGACGCGCACCGTCGGCCGGCGTACCGAAGTTCGCATTGTTGGTGCCGGCACCGTCCTGTGCCTCGGCTCGTACCGAATCGTTGCCGAGACCGCCGCGACCGTAGTTGTTGACCTGGAAGTTACCGGCGGCTTCATCGAAGCCGTACTGGTACTGCACGTCGTGGATGATGTTGTTCCAGTAGAAGAGATTCGTCACCGCAGCCGGCCGATAGCCACTCGGCGCAAGCGTCAGGTTGAGCGGGAGATCGAAGCTGAGTGACGTTCCGCCATTCGGCCTGGAATTCGTGTCGGCGACGTTGTTCGCGTCGACGTCGGTATAGGCGTCGACGTTGTTGCCCGTGGTCAGCGTGGACTCGGCGCCCGCGGCGCCGTTGGTGTCGTGCCAGGCGAAGGGCGACGCCAGCGAATTGGCCGGATTCACGACCAGGACGCGGCCATCCGATGGCGGCAGCGGCGTCGTGTGGTTCGGGCTCTCAACCGGCCGCGGATACACGCGATATTGATCGCCCGCGACCCAGTCGAAGCGCGTCCACACCTGGCCGGTGCCGGCATCCACCGTGAGATCCCACATGTGCTGCTTGTCGAGCGTGTGGATCTGGAAATTCCACACCAGCCGTGCCTCGCCGGGTCGAACCGGCAAGAGCATCAGCGCACCGTCGATCGGCTGGAGCGAGATCCCGGCGTTTGCCACGCGCGTGCGTTGTTGCACGCCGGCGTCGGCACTCACCATTCCCGGTGTCGGTGCTTTGATTCTGGAGAATCGCAATGCCTCGCCAACTGCTGCGGGCAATTCCACGGCCGGCTGCAGCGAGCCTACCGCACGCTGCAGGCCCGCCATGAACGAGTTGTTGACGCTGATGATGCGGCCGTCACGATTCACGTTGATCTGCAACTGCGCGTTGTAGACCGGAATGCCCTGATAACGCTGTTGCAGGTATATGCGCGTGGCGCCCGTGACTTTCGAATACACGACGTCCGAGACCGTGTAACCCGCAAGGTCGGACTCCTCGAGACCCAGCGCGGTAAGATTCCTGCGGACGAAACCGAGCGCGATCGTCATGGGCTTGCCCGGCGATGCGGTGCTCAGAAAGCCGCGATCGCTCGAAAGTGAGCGAACTGCGCCGGTTATTTCGTCGACTTCCAACGCCGACAGCTCATCCACATCGGCCGAGAGACTCTCCGGCACCTGTGCTTGCGAGCGCAGTTGCTCGGGGGCAGTGAGCACCTTGCCCTGGCTCAGCGCGGCGCGCGCATCGTAATGACGTTCACCGTCCGCGACACCTTGTGCTGGTGCCAGGCCAGCCCAAAGCAGCAGAGGAAGGAGGAAGAGACGGAGTGAATGCGGACCCTGGCCGGCCCGTGAGTGACGTGTGCTCATGATGAATTTTCCCTTTCAATTGAGCCTACGGAACACTGCGCAGATCATGCGATTCGACTGACCAGCGCAGAGCTTCCCTGATGGTCGACGTAAGGCGCGGCGATCCTCAGTCACACCTGCCGCACTGTCAATACGCGGTGCGGCACGCGCAGCTCGGGCACCCGTCACTGTCGCCTGAGCGCGGCTACCAGCAGCTCGATATCCACGGGCTTCACCAGATGCACATCGAAACCTGCTTCCGCAGTGCGCTTGCGATGTTCCGGCTGGCCATAGCCTGAGAGCGCAACGAGCCGCACCCCGGTCAAGGCAACGTCGTTGCGCACGGCCTCGGCCACCGCATAGCCATCGAGCCCGGGCATGCCCAGATCGACCACCATGACGTCCGGGCGAAACTCATTTGCCTTACCAAGCGCGGAACCACCTTCGTAGGCGGCGCAAGCCTCGTAGCCCATGCTGCGGAGAAGCGCTACCAGCGTATCGGTGGCGTCAACGTTGTCGTCGCACACCAACACCCGCAGGCCGGCAGTCGAGCCGAGTGCCGGGGACTTCGGGCCAGCCCCGTCCTGCTGTGCGCTCTCTTGGCCGGTCGGTGGCTTGAGTGGCAACTGCAGGATGAACTCGCTCCCTCGTCCTGGCCCTTCGCTGTGAGCTTCGAGCGTGCCGCCATGGAGATTCGCGAGCGCGCGCGCCACCGACAGTCCCACTCCAAGGCCGCCTTCGATCGTGTGCGCCGTGCGTGCCTGCGAAAAAAGCTCGAACACCTCTCCCAGTGTGTCCGCCGTCATGCCGATGCCGGAGTCGCGGACGCGGATCGTCACGCGGCTCTCTTCAGCGCGAGCTTCGAGATCGATACGGCCACCCGCGGGGGTGTACTTCGCCGCGTTGTTCAACAAGTTCGCGATGAGCTGCGGCAAGCGTGTCGGATCGCCTTCGAGCGTTATCGGCTGATCGGGCAGGTGAACGCGAAGATCATGTTTGTGCGCGGTAACCATCGGCTGCGCCATCTCAACTGCGTCGCGGATTGCATTGGCGAGAACGATGGGTTTCGGTGCGAGCAGGATCTTTCCCGAGCGGATACGCGCGAGATCGAGCAGGTCGTCCACCAGCCGCACGAGATGGCGAAGTTGTCGCTCGAGTACGCCTTGCGCCTGCGCGACGACGGCCGTGTTGGTGGGAGCGCGCGCAAGCAGGGTGACTGCATTCTGGAGCGGCGCGAGCGGATTGCGCAGTTCGTGTGCGAGAACCGTCAGAAATTCATCCTTGCGCTTGTGTTCGCGCGTGAGCTGCCTGGCCGTCTCCGTGATCGCCTCGGCGACGCGCTTGGACTCGCGCTCGGCTCGATTGCGCTCCGCCATTGCGGCGCCGAGCACCAGGCCCGTCGCAGCGATGACCGCCATGAAGAGCTCGGCGTGCAGCAGGCTGAGGTGGCCGCTCGAGTAGACGAACGGACCCCGTCCGGCGAGCGTCGCGACCGTGGCGATGAGGGCCGCGCCGAGCGCAATGCTCGCGGTGGCGTGCTGGCCCAGGCGCATGGCGCTCCAGATCACTGCGGGAAAGGTCAGGTAATGGACCGGGTATCTGCCGCCGGCGGTCGAGAAGACGACCATGCTCAACAGGATGAGGATGATGCCGAGGACCGCCGCTTCCGCGCTCCTCGTCAGGCGCCACCCGCGTCGCGCCTGGTCGATCCACGTCAGCACAAAAGGCGCGACGATCAGGATCCCGAGCGCATCGCCCAGCCACCAGGAGAACCAAAGATGGCCAAAATTGCCCCACGATTCGGCACCAAACGTGGACAGGCTGACTACGCCCAAAGCCGCCGCGACAATCGGGGCGAGCGGAGCCACCACGCCAAGAAGTGTCAATACGTCGTGGCGGCGTCGCAGCCCGGGCTGCAGACCCATGCGTGCAGCGATGCTTGCACCGAGCAATCCTTCCAGCGTGTTGCCGAGTGAGATACCGATTGCGGCGGCAAAGGGAGCACCGCTCACCAGGTTGGCGGCGAGCGCGCCGGCGGCAATCGCCGGCCACAGGCGTGTGCCGCGCAGGAGCAGCAGTGCGAGCGCCGCACCGCTCACCGGCCACACGAGGGATACCTGAGGGGCTGCGGAGGCCAGCTTGAGCCCGAGAAGAGCGAGGCCGAAATAGCCGGCTGCACAGGCTCCGAGTTCTACAAAGTAGCGTCCTGTGTGCTCGGACTTCGGGTGACGACCCGAGGCGGCAACCGGTTGCAGCACATCGTCCATGGGGTAGCTCAGCGCTGAGCTTCCGTACGGAGGTTGCTGACCTTAGCCGATGCACGTTGCCACGCATAGTTGCCTGGCGCAGCTCGTTGCAATCCTTACACCGGCGTTCAATTCCCGCGACGGGGCGCGAGAGCTGGCGCCGCCCTCGGCAAAAAACTGCTTGATCGAGCCATACAGTCGGTCTATATGAATCGCGAACCCCGCGCGACGCCTTTGCGCATGTCCGGTGCGGCGCTTCCGCTCGCAGCTCGCCCAGTCACGGAGGACGTATGTCAATCGCTCGCGCGCTTCACCATTTCGCGTCTCCGGCTCACTGGCCGATCCTTTGCTTTCTTTTCGTCGCCACCTGGCTGAGCAACGCGGCAATCGCGGCCACCTTGCCGTCGGGATTCGCCGAGACGCGAATTGCCACGGGCATTGCGAACCCCACCGCAATGGCGTTCGCGCCCGACGGGCGGCTGTTCGTGTGCCAGCAGGGCGGACAACTGCGGGTCATCAAGAATGGCGCGCTGTTGGCGACTCCATTTCTGACCCTCAACGTGAACTCCTCCGGCGAGCGGGGCCTGCTAGGCGTCGCGATCGATCCCGATTTCGCCAGCAACGGCTTCGTGTACGTCTACTACACCACCGCGAGCGCACCGATCCACAATCGCGTCAGCCGATTCACGGCGAGCGCCGCGAATCCGGACGTCGTGGCGGCCGGTAGCGAAGTCGAGCTCCTGAACCTGCCGAATCTCAGCTCAGCGACCAACCACAACGGCGGTGCGATTCACTTCGGCACCGGCAGAGGGCTCTACATTGCGGTCGGCGACAACGCCACGCCGGCGAATGCGCAATCGCTCAACACGACGCTCGGCAAGGTCCTGCGGATCAACGCCGACGGCTCCATCCCCACCAGCAATCCCTTCGTCTCCCAGACCACGGGGATCAACCAGGCGATCTTTGCGCGCGGTCTGCGCAACCCGTTCACCTTCGCGGTCGATCGTACCAACGGCCGCATCCACATCAACGACGTCGGGGCGATGAGCTGGGAAGAGGTGAATCTCGTTTCTGCAGGCGTCAACTTCGGTTGGCCACAGACCGAGGGACCGAATCCCCCGGGGGTGGCCGGCGTGCGCTATCCGATTCACAGCTATGAGAACGCGGGATCGAATTGCGCGATCGTGGGCGCGGCCTTTTATCGCCCGGCGACGCCAACCTTCCCGTCCGCGTACGCGGGCCGTTATTTCTTCGGCGACTTCTGCGGCGGGTTCATCCGCATGTTGAGTCCACCCAACTACGACACCTCCGCCGACTTCGCCACCGGCATCAACGCGCTGGTGGACATCCAGGTGGCCGCAGACGGTTCGCTCTGGTACCTGACGCGCGGTGGCGGGGAAGTGTTCCGCGTGCGATTCACGGGGGCGGTCGCGCCGACGATCACGTCGCATCCGTCGAACGTCACCGTGGCGGCGGGGCAGCCGGCGAGCTTCACAGTGGCCGCTTCGGGCACGGCGCCGCTGCAGTATCAATGGCAACGCAACGGCCAGGTGATTTCGTCGGCGACGTCGCCAACCCTCACGCTCGCATCGACCAGCGTCGCGGACAATGGTGCGGTATTCCGCGCAATGGTGAGCAACGCTAGCGGATCCGTGCTCAGCAATCCGGCAACGCTCACCGTGCTCGCCAACGCGGCACCGACAGGAAGTATCACGGCGCCCGCGAACGGCACCACCTACGGCGGTGGGCAGACATTCACCTTCTCGGGCACCGGCACGGATCCGGAGAACGGGCCGTTGCCGGCGAGCGCATTCACCTGGCGCGTGGATTTCCACCACGACGACCACACGCATCCGCACGTGCTGCCGTTCAGCGGCGCGACCTCGGGAACCTTCACCGCTGCCAATCGCGGAGAAACCTCGGCGAACGTTTTCTATCGCATCGTTCTGACCGTGCGGGATGCTGCCGGGCTCACCCACACCTCGACGCGCGACGTGCGGCCGCGGACTTCGATCGTGCGCCTGGAGAGCAACGTGGCGAACGCCCAGCTCACCCTCGACGGCGCGCCGATCACGGCTCCGTTCCTGTTCGTCGGCGTGGAGGGCATCATCCGCTCGATCCGTGTCGTGACTCCGCAGACGACGGGCGGCACGACTTACCAGTTCGTGTCCTGGTCGGATGGCGGCGCCGCGACGCATGAGATCACGACGCCCGTGAATGACACGACTTACACGGGGCTGTTGCAGCCGACGGCCACGCAGACGGTGTACACCGATGACTTCGAAGCGGCGCGAGGCTGGACGTTGACCTCGGGCGCCAATATGGCGGTGAGAGGTCGCTGGGAGCGAGGTGATCCGCAACCGACGAGTTCCGGTGGCACGGCGCTACAGCTCGGAACCTGCAGCGGTGGCGTGAGCTGCTTCATCACCGGGCTCAGCGCGGGAGGTTCCGTTGGCGCCAACGATATCGACGGCGGTGGAACCTCCATTCAGTCGCCGGCGATCGCCCTGCCTGCAACCGGCACCCTCACCCTGACTTTCAGGTACTACCTGGCGCATCTGAGCAATGCGACCAGTGGGGATTACTTCCGTGTGCGGCTCGTCGGCGCCAACGGCACGCCGCAAACCGTGTTCACGCGCTCCGCGAGCGCGAGTGTCCGCGGTGCAGTGTGGACCACGCAGTCGGTCAACCTGAGTGCCTTCGGAGGGCAAACCGTACGTTTGCGCATCGAGGCCGCGGATATCAGCTCGCCGGCGAGCCTCGTGGAGGCGGGCGTCGACAACGTCGTGATCAGGCGGCAATAGGCCGAAACGGACGCTGTGACGGCGCCCCGACGGGGCGGATCGGATGACGGCTCTTCGGTGGACGCGAAATGCGGCAGGTGTTGCCGCAAGCACGTTTCGCGATCAGCGCTGAACTTCCGGTTATCCTAGGCCTGATCCCAACGCCAACAAACGACCCAGGGGCACCCTGATGTGGAATGCAGTGCGCGCGCTTCTTAGAAGCGCCGCAGCCGATCTCCGCAGCGCGTGGCGCACCCTGGCCATCACCGATGTGGTGTACAAGATCCTCGCCTTTGCGGTGCTCATGCCGGCGACGACCTTGCTGTTGTACTGGTTGCGCGCGGGGACATCCAACCGGGTCGTGGCGGACGTCGACATAGCGCTGTTTTTCCTCACTACACCCGCGGGAATCGCGACTGTGATCCTGGGCGCTTCGCTGATCGCGGCCATCACAGCGCTGGAAACTGCGTGCTTGATGGCCATTGGCCTCGGTTTGGCGCAGCGCGTGACTCTGGACGGAAAGGGCGCTTTGCGATTCGGCGCGACGCACGCGCTGAACGTATTGCGCCTGACAGCGCACATGGTCTTGCGGGTCCTCGCCGGCGTGTTGCCGTTTCTGCTCGCCGCTGGCCTTGTGTACCTGACGCTGCTGCGCGAACACGACATCAACTACTACCTCTCGCAACATCCGCCGCAGTTCTGGGCCGCCGCTGGCAGCATCGCGCTCATCGCAATCGTGCTCGTGCTCTTGTTGGCGCGCACTATCGCCCGCTGGGTGCTGGCAATGCCTCTTCTATTGTTCGAAGACGTGCACCCGCGACGAGCGCTCAGTGAGAGCGCCAGGCGTGCAAGCGGCTCGCACTCGCTGATCCTTGCAACACTCGTTGCGTGGGCGGTGATGGCCATCGTGCTGATCACCGCAACCGCCTGGCTCTTGCAGGTCGTTGGCCGGAGCGTGGCGCCGCAGCTGGCTGACTCGCTGG
Organism: Steroidobacteraceae bacterium; assembly: GCA_035455565.1. Classification (GTDB taxonomy): domain Bacteria; phylum Pseudomonadota; class Gammaproteobacteria; order Steroidobacterales; family Steroidobacteraceae; genus DATBVX01. The sequence goes on from DATIEU010000458.1 coordinate 8,770, forward strand.
CGCTATTGCTGCTGTTTATCGCTGGGTTGGCCTTTGTCGGCGCCTTACTGTCTTTGGCGGTGGGCATCGTCAACATTTCCATGTTTTCGCTACTCATCACGCAATTGTACTTGCGCATCGGCGCGCCACAGTCGTCCGCGTCGTCGATGGCGCAGTACGCTTCCACCGGTCAACGTCGATTTTCCACGCGCGCAGTGGTGGGAGCCATTGCGATCTCGCTGCTCGCCGCCGTCGGCGTTGGCCTGTTCGCGTTCCTGGCCAACCGTGGCCAGCAACCGGCGTTGGTCATCGCGCACCGAGGTTCGTCGGCGACAGCGCCGGAGAACACACTGGCGGCCTTTCGTCTTGCGACCGAGCAGCACAGCGACTTCGTCGAGCTCGATGTGCAGGAGTCCGCCGACGGCCAAGTCCTGGTCGTGCATGACAGCGATTTGATGAAAGTGGGCGGCAATCCCGCCAAAATCTGGGCCGCCGACGCCGTCACGCTACGGGCAATCGACATCGGCAGTTTCAAGAATCCACGATTCTTCGCTGAGCGCCTGCCCACGTTGGCCGAGGCGCTTGCTGCGTGCAAGGGCCGATGTCGCGTCATCGTCGAGCTCAAATCGTACGGCCACGACCAGCAGCTCGAGCAGCGCGTAGCGACGATTGTCGAAGAAGCCGGCATGCAGAGCGATTGTGTGTTCATGTCGCTCGATCTTGAAATGGTGCGCAGGATGAAGGCGCTGCGCCCGAACTGGCGAGTCGGGCTGCTGGTTGCGAAGGCAATGGGAGACCTCACGGAGCTGAAGGCGGACTTTCTCGCGGTGGAGGCGCGCATGGCCACGCGCAGATTCATACGACGCGCGCATCGCGCCGGGCAGGATGTCTACATCTGGACGGTCAACGACCCGGCGTGGATGTTCGTCGGCTTGAGTCGCGGCGTCGACGGACTGATTACCGACAAACCTGATGTGGCTCGCAGGGTGATCGAGCTACGCAAGCAGATGAGCGAACCGCAACGGTTCCTGGTGGCGCAGCTCATTCGATTCGGTGCCAGCACGGAAGCGCTCGAGGCTCCGGATGCGCTGCGGCCGTAGCCGACGCGGCTCGAGTCGCCGCCCGGCCCGGTCTGCGAACCAATGCCAGACTGCTCGTGATGCAGCGTCTATCGACTCTCCTGCACGTAGATTGCGCGCTCGTGAGAAAACGTCTTGAACCCGAAGACGCCGTGATAACTGCCCATGCCGCTTTGATTGACACCACCGAACGGCAACTGGCTTTCCAGGTAATGCGAGAAGAATCCGTTGATCGTCACTCCACCCGATGAGGTTCGCTCAAGGACTTTCTCGATGTTGTTGCGATCGTTGCTATAGATGTAGAGAGCCAACGGCTTGGCGCGGCGAGAGATGTGCTGGATGACTTCGTCGATATTCTTGTAAGTCACAACCGGGACGATCGGTGCGAAGATCTCCTCCTGCATGATCTGCATGTCGGGAGTGACATCGGTGAGCATCGTCGGATGGATCGTGCGATCGGCCTGCTCGAGCGTGCCACCAACGGCAATCTTGGCGCCCTTGGCGACGGCATCGTCG
>DATIEU010000459.1:0-4223 GCA_035455565.1 Steroidobacteraceae bacterium
GAGCTCCAGCTGCAGATCGGCCATCACCTCGATGTACTGCATGTACTGGCGCGTGATCTCGGCGATCGGGATGTCGAGGATGTTGAGGTTCTGCCGCCGGATCAGGTAGAGCAGCAGGTCCAGCGGTCCCTCGAAGGCCTCGAGGAACACTTCGAGCGCCTGCGGCGGGATGTAGAGATCGCGCGGCAACTCGGTGAGCGCCTCGCCCTCGACCACCGCGAACGGCATCTCGCCCTGCTCGGGCGGCGGCTCCGCGGGCTCGGCCGCCTGCGGCTTCGAATCGACAACTCTGAGGTCAGGCTTCATCGATAGTTGAGGTTCATGGCCTCGCGCACATCCTGCAGAGTCTGGCGCGCCGCCTCGCGCGCCTTCTCGCACCCTTCGTCAATGATGCCACGAACCAGGTCGGGATTGTCCTCGTATTCCTGGGCGCGCTTGCGGAAGCCCGCGATCTCCTCGATCACCTTGTCGATCACCGGCTTCTTGCACTCGAGACAGCCGATCCCCGCGGTGCGGCAGCCCTTCTGCACCCACTCCCTGGTCTCTGCACTCGAGTAGATCTGGTGCAGCTCCCACACGGGGCACTTGTCCGGGTCGCCCGGATCGCTGCGGCGCACGCGTGCCGGGTCGGTCTGCATCGTCTTGAGCTTCTTCGCGACCTCCTCGGGATCCTCGCGCATGCCGATCGTGTTGCCATAGGACTTCGACATCTTGCGTCCGTCGAGGCCCGGTACCTTGGGTGTCGCTGTGAGCAGCGCCTGCGGCTCGGGCAGGATCGTGACCCCGGTGCCCTCGAGGTAGCCGAGCAACCGCTCGCGATCGGCGACGGTGATGCGGGCATTCGAGCCCACCAGCGCGCGTGCCTTCTCGAGCGCCTCGGTGTCGCCGCTCTCCTGGAACTTGCGGCGCAATTGGCGGTAGAGCGTGCTGTTGCGTCCGCCCAGGCTCTTCACCGCCTTTTCCGCTTTCTGCTCGAAATCGGGCTCGCGGCCGTAGAGGTGATTGAAGCGGCGCGCAATCTCGCGCGTGATCTCGATGTGCGCCACCTGGTCCTCGCCGACCGGGACGTACATCGGGCGATACATCAGGATGTCGGCGCTCTGCAACAGCGGATAACCGAGAAAGCCGTAGGTGGCGAGATCGCGGTCCTTGAGCTGTTCCTGCTGGTCCTTGTAGCTCGGCACGCGCTCGAGCCAGCCGAGCGGCGTGATCATCGAGAGCAGCAGGTGCAGCTCGGCATGCTCGGGCACGCGCGACTGCACGAACAGAGTGGCGACGCCGGGATTGAGGCCGGCGGCCAGCCAGTCGATCACCACGTCGCGAACGTATTCCTCGATCTTCGCGGTGTCCTCGTAGCCGGTGGTGAGCGCGTGCCAGTCGGCGACGAAGAAGAAGCATTCGTACTGATATTGCAGGTCGACCCAGTTGCGGAGCGCGCCGTGGTAGTTGCCGAGATGCAGCGGCCCCGTGGGGCGCATGCCGGAAACGACGCGTTTGTTACCTGCGGGAACGGCCAATGGGTCTCCTTGGTGGCGGGAGCGATTATACGCGACTCAGACCGCGCGCCCTGCCCCGGCGGCCTCGAACGGCCCGGTGTCGCCGCGACCGCGCCGGACGATCGCCGGCACCTCGCCCGCGAGATCGATGACGCTGGTGGGCTCGAGACCGCAGTTGCCGCCATCGAGCACCACGTCGACCGCATGCTCGAGGCGTTCGCGGATCTCGCGCGCATCCGTGAGCGGCAGATCGTCGCCGGGTAGCAGGAGCGTCGAGCTCATGATCGGTTCCGCGAGCTCGCGCAGCAGCAGCTGCGGCACTGGGTGGTCGGGAACCCGGATGCCGATTGTGCGGCGCTTGGGATCCTGCATCCGCTTGGGCGTTTCCCGCGTCGCTCGCAGCAGAAAAGTGTAAGGACCGGGTGTGTACTTGCGCAGCAGCCGATACTGGCGGTTGTCGATGCGCGCGTAGCGGGAGATCTCGGAGAGGTCGCGACAGACGAGCGTGAATGCGTGTCCCTCGTCCGCGAGCCGGATGCGGCGGATGCGCTCCAGGGCCTGCTTGTCCCCGAGGTGACAGCCCAGCGCATAGCAGGAGTCGGTGGGATAAACGATCACGCCGCCCGCGCGCATGATCTCGGCCGCGCGCCGGACCAGGCGGATTTGCGGGTTTTCCGGGTGAATTTCGAACAGTTGTGCCACGGACAGCCGATCCGCCGACTCGGTCGGCGCGCTTTATCATCGGGACAGGCTCTTGGGCTATGATACGCGGCCTTTCGCCGGCGCCGCGTGCGCCTCCCGGAACCGGATGCAGCATCTCATCGATTTTTTCCCGCTGGTTGCTTTCTTCATCAGCTTCAAGTTCGGCGGCATCTTCACGGCGACCGCGGTGTTCATCGTCGCGAGCGCGCTGCAGATCGCCCTGCAGTGGTGGCGCACCCGGACCGTGAAGACCCTGCATTGGGTGACCGCGGCGCTGGTGCTGGTGTTCGGCTCCGCCACCCTGCTGCTCAAGGACCCGCGCTTCATTCAATGGAAGCTGTCGGTGCTGATGTGGCTCGCGAGCGCGGCGTTCCTGGTGAGCCAGTTCGTGGGCAAGAAGCCGCTGGTGCAGAGGTTTCTCGAAGGCACGCTCGGCGAGCACCTCGCGCCGGTTGCGGCTCGCAGCTGGAGCCGCATCAATCTCGCGTGGGTGGCATTCTTCGCGGTGGTCGGCGCACTCAATGTCTATGTGTTTCGCCACTTCAGCATGGACACCTGGGTGAACTTCAAGGTGTTCGGTGTGCAGGTGCTGATGCTTCTCTTCATCCTGCCGCAGGCGTTCTGGCTGGCAAGCCATCGCCAGGAAGACGACGGCGGGATCGGCAAGAGCAAGAGCGATGGCTGACGCGGCTCCGCAGGCGCGCCTCGAGCGCATTCGCGTCCGGCTCGAGCAACGCTTCACGCCAACGACACTCGAGGTCGTCGACGAAAGTCACCTGCACGCCGGCCATCCCGGCGCACGCTCGGGCAAGGGCCATTTCCGCGTGCGCATCGTGGCGCCGGCATTTTCGGGGCTGCCGGCGCTGCGGCGGCACCGGCTCATCTACGAGTCGCTCGACGAGCTCATGACTCACGACATTCACGCGCTCAGCATCGAAGCGCTGGCACCGACTGAAACACGGGAGAGCACTACATGAAGCGATATGTCCTCACGGCCGCCCTGACGCTGGGTCTCGTGACCCTGGCGGCCTGCCAGAAATCCGCCGAGCAGGCCGCCCCGGCCGCAGCAACGTCGGGCACCGCCGTCGCCACCGTCGACGGCAAGCCGATCAGCAGCGAATTGTTCGACGCATTCTCGCAGGCCCGGGCGCGCAAGCCCGCGAGCGAGCTGACCGCCGAGCAGCGCAAGGAATTGCTGGACCAGCTGATTAACCTGCAGGTCACCGCCAATGCGGCGACCAAGGCCGGGCTCGACAAGCAGCCGGCTACCGCGGCGCGCGTCGAGGTCAGTCGCCTCAACGTGCTGGCGGATGCAGCGCTCGAGGATCACATCAAGGGCATGGAGCCGACCGAGCAGGAGCTGCGCGCCGAGTATGAGACGCAGGTCGCCGCGATGCCCAAGCTGGAGTACCGCGCGCGCCACATCCTCGTGGCCACCGAGGTGTTCGCGCAGAACATCATCGACAAGCTCCGCAAGGGCGCCGACTTCGGCGAGATTGCCCGCAAGGAATCGATGGATTCGAAGGAGAACGGCGGGGAACTCGGCTGGTTCTCGCCGGCGCGCATGGTCCCGGAGTTCTCCGCGGCTGTGACGAGCCTCAAGAAGGGCGAGATCACGCAGAAGCCGGTCAAGACGCAGTACGGCTGGCACGTGATCCAGCTCGAGGACACGCGCGAGGTCGCGACACCCGATTATGAGGAAGTGAAGTCGCGTCTCGGCCAGATCGTGCGCAACAAGAAACTGCAGGCTTATCTCGACGAGCTCAAGAAGACGTCGAAGATCGAGGAAAAGATCTGAATGTCAGCGGCTGAGAGACGTGCGCCGTCTCTCAGCCTTTCTTCAGGAGCTGCAGGAACTCCGCTTCGCTGAGAATCTTGACGCCCAGCTCCTCCGCCTTGCGCAGCTTCGAGCCGGCATCGGCGCCCGCGATCACGTAGTCCGTTTTCTTCGATACGCTGCCGCTCACCTTGCCGCCGAGCGCGCGGATCTTTTCCTGTGCCTCCTCGCGTGTCATGGCGGACAAC
>DATIEU010000460.1:0-2220 GCA_035455565.1 Steroidobacteraceae bacterium
CGCCGGAAGACCGATGAAGTCCAGATAGTGCTGACTGAAGAACTCCGCGCTTCCATCGAGCCGCGCCGACCAGGCCAGCGCCGGAATCGTGTCGATGATGAGCTTGAGATTACGCTCGCTCGCCGCGAGCGCCTCCTCGGCGCGCTTGTGCTCGTCAATGTCGATGAGCAGGTTGTACCAGCGGACGATGTGCCCGTTCATATCCCGAAGCGGAAATCCGCGAGACTGAAACCAGCGGTAGACGCCATCGAAACGTCGAGTGCGTACTTCGAACTCGAACGGGTCGCCGGACGCGATCGAATGGGTGAAGTGCTCGACGACCCGTGGAAGATCCTCAGGATGTGTCGCACCGCCGGTCCCCCAACGCTTTAGCTCCTCGATAGTCCTGTCGAAGTACTCGAGGATCGGGCGGTTGACGAATTCGACCTCACCACCGGGCGTAAAGGCCGCGATGAACCCTGGAATACTGTCCACGATCAGGCGCGACTCACGTTCGCTTTCGCGCAGCGCGTCCTCGGTGCGTTTCCGCTCGTCGATGTCCGTCAACAGCACGCACCAGCCAACGACATGATTGCTTATATCGCGAAGGGGAACGCCCTTGTTCTGGAACCAAAGGTAGCCGCCGTCGGACCGCCGCAGTCGCTGCACAATCTCGTATGAACTGCCCGAGGCGATCGATTGTGTGAAGACGTGGATGACGTGAGGAAGGTCTTCAGGGTGAACGGTGTCGTTCGTCCCCCATTGTTTCAGCTCCTCAAGAGTCCTTCCGGTGTATTCGAGGATCTGGCGATTCACGAATTGGACCTCGCCGGCTGCGGTCAAGAGTGCGACCAGGCCCGGAATGCTGTCGACGACTAAGCGCGAATTGCGCTCGCTTTCGCGCAGTGCGTCATTGGCTATGGCGAGTTCGCGCGTGCGTTGCGCGACGCGTTCCTCGAGTTCGTTGGCGATGCCAAGTAGCGCGTCCAGCGAGGTGCTGACAATTCGAGGCTGCTCGCCGCCCGTCCATAGGGCAGGCAGAGCCATGATACCGCGCAGAGCGTTCACAGACTCACGCAGCCGCGTGACCTCCTCGGCCGGGGATTCGAGCGCAGGCTCCACGTCAGACCTCCGATGCGTTTGCGCCGCGTCGAGCGTGTCCGCATAGTGTAGCGCATCGCCATGCGTCTGCCGTCTCCGAATCATTCCTCCCCGACTCCCAATAGGGATCGCAGCGTTGCAGCACGTCCGTACGTCAGGGCGCAGCTCTTGCAGCGTCAGTCGGTCAAAGAACCGATAACCCTTGTAGATCTTGTTAGATACGCAGGCGTTGCTCCAATGGCAGGGTTGCGAGGGGATCGTCGGGTCGCGTTCGTGGGGCACTCCGGGATGTTGGGAGCCTTCTACAATCTGCGGCCGGGGTCCGAGAGAAGCGTCCACCCGGACCCCGACTGCAGCGCGAAACTCATTGGTCTCGATGACGTTGTCGGTCGAGACCGTCACCAGCCGGCAGTAGCCGACCTGCACCTCGCGTGGGGTTGCAGGAGCTTCGTGTTGTCTTCTGTCCTTTTTGGACAGAGACGTCAACAGGAGAGCACCAGCACGAGCGGATCGCCCTTCCTGCAACTCCCAGAGCGTTCGGCGCATGCCGCGGTGGTCCGACAGCTCTTACTCGCGAGACACTGCACGGGGAACGATGTCAGGTCCGCATGCGAACCTCTATCCCGGGACGCGATCGCGGCTAGGTTCCACGTTGAGCGCGGCATCTGTCGCCGCATCGTCAGGAGTTCTGCCGCGCTCGCGCGCCACGATGTAGGCGGCGTACCACTCCGACCAGTGGTGCTTCGGAGCGGTCCGCTCGTACCCGCCGTGGCGCTCTTCTGTTTCGCGCAGAAGCCCGGTCAGCGTCGCGACGTCCGAGCTGAATCCTCGTCCGGGAAGCCGCGTCTTGACCTCTTGAAGCAGCCAGCTGTTCCCGTCTGGATCACTGAATGAGGCGAATGAGAAGTAGGAGCGACCGTCCGGGTCCGGACCCGGCAAGCGTCCCTTCGTGCCGGCGACACGAAGGAGGTTGCCGTCGAAATGGAACACCTCGCTCACATCGACGCCCTGCCCAATGAGTGTGGCGCGTGCTGCCTCGAGGTCATCGACCACGAGAACCGTTCCCTGAACCGATCCCGCCACGGTGGACGTGAATCCCTTGCCGAACATGACGGAGCACGGCGAGCCGGGAGGTGTCAT
>DATIEU010000461.1:0-6645 GCA_035455565.1 Steroidobacteraceae bacterium
TGCGGCGCCCCTTATCCGACCCGGGAAAAGTGGGACGGCTGGGGCTTCGAGTACAAGTCCGGGGTCGAGATTGCCGGCCTGCCGCTCGTCCACATTTCGTTCAAGTACCGGCCCAATCGGATGCCGGTCGTCGCTCGCGGCGTCATCGCCATCGGTCAGTTCGGTTGCGGGGTGATTTGCATCGCGCAATTCGGCGTCGGCGTCATCAGCGTCAGCCAGTTCACCATTGCGGGGCTCGCGCTCGCCCAGTTCGCCGCCGCCTATTCCCTCATCGCGCAGTTCGGTCTCTATGTGGCCGAGGGTCACGGTCAACACGTCTTTCGGCTGGCGGACCTGATGAGGGCCCTGTGACGGGGCCGAACCGCGAATCGCGATGACCACCGTGAGCGAACCGGCCACGCAAGCACGAGTCGCACGGCTCGCGGGGGCCTTGTACCTGGTCCAGATGGCGACCGGTGTATTCGCGGAAGTTTTTGTGAGGGGATCGCTCGTCGTGCGCGGCGATCCTGCGCAGACCGCGCAGAACATCATCGATTCGGAGCGATTCTTCCGGCTCGGGATCGCGAGCGACATCGTTTGCTACACGGCTGTGCTGGTTGCTACCTGGGCGCTCTATGTATTGCTGCGATCGGTCGATCGCAATCTTGCGGTGCTCGCAGTGCTGCTGCGGTTGATGGAATTGGCATTGCATTTCAACGTGACGACGCAGAGCCTGACCGCCCTGCGCCTTCTCAGCGGCGCCGATTACCTGGCGGCGATCGACCCGGCGGAGCTTCAGGCCTTCGCGCAACTCGCGATCGGCATTCAAGGCACCGGAATGAATACCGGCTTCATCCTGCTCGGCTTGGGGTCCGCTATTTTTGCCTACCTCTTCTTCAAGTCGAGTTACATCCCGCGGATCCTGGCGGGCCTGGGAGTGTTCGCTTCGCTCGTGCTGTCCGCCTATGCATTCACGATCATCATGTTCCCGAAAGCGGCGGCGCTGCAGATCGTGCCGATGCTGCCGATGGGGATCTACGAGGTCGGACTCGGTCTGTGGCTGCTGTTCAAGGGCGCAAGATTGGCGCCGGATCGCTGAAACGGAAATCGGCCCATGAAGATGTTTCTGCTGGCGGGCGCGCTGCTCCTGGGCATTCCGGTTACGCCGCAACAGCCGCCGCGATTCGAACCCGACATCAAAAGCTCCAGGCTGAGCGAGAACCTCCATGTACTCGAGGGTGCAGGCGGGAACGTGGCCGCATTCACGTGGGACGGGGGCGTCCTGCTGGTCGATGACAAGATCGCGCCTGCGAGTCCCAAGCTGAAGGGCGCGGTTGCGGCAATCAGCTCGCGCCCCATCCGCTTCGTGGAAGAGGGCTTTCGGGCGGTGAGTGGTGAATAGGCTGCGCTGGCAATCGAGTGTACTTGCGGCACTGCTGCTCGGCCTCGCGTGCCAGGGCGCCAGTGGCCGCGAAGCGGCCGACTTTTCACATCTCTCGCTCACCGAATCCGCGCAGCTCATTCGCGACGGCAAGATTCGCAGCCGCGACCTGGTCGAGTCGCTGCTGCGGCGAGCGGATGCGCAATCCGAGCTCAATGCCTTCATCACCCTGGATCGCAACGGCGCGCTCAAGGCGGCGCAAGCGGCCGATGCCGCGCGTGCGCAGGGCAAGCCCCTGAGCCCGCTGCACGGCGTGCCCCTCGTGATCAAGGACAACATCCATGTGGCGGGCCTGCCGAATACGGTGGGAACACCGGCTCTGCGCGCGTTCGTCCCGTCGGCGAACGCACCGGTCGTGCAAGCATTGATCGATGCGGGCGCGATCGTCCTTGGCAAGACCAACATGCACGAGCTCGCGCTTTCCACCACGAGCGACAACGCGGCGTTCGGTCCCGTACGCAATCCCTACGATCACTCGCGCTTCGCCGGAGGTTCGAGTGGCGGCACCGGGGCCGCGATTGCGGCGCGCATCGCGGCGGGCGGGCTTGGAAGCGATACCGGTGGTTCGGTACGTATTCCGGCAGCGCTTTGCGGAATCGTCGGCCTGCGTCCGACGACGGGACGCTACAGCGCTGAGGCGGTCACGCCGTTCTCGCACACGCGCGACACGGTCGGGCCGATGGCGCGCAGTGTCGCGGACGTGATCCTGCTCGACCAGGTGATCACTGGCGATCGTTCGCCGGTCAAGCCGGTCAACATGCGTGAAGTTCGCCTGGGCGTCGCACGGGCGACGTTCTATGCGAATCTCGACCCGGAGGTCGCTCGCCTCGTGGAGCGCACGCTCGAGAAGCTGCGTGCCGCCGGTGCCGAGCTCGTTGATGTGGACCTGGGCGACTTCGCGGCCACCAGCGTCAAGATCGGGCCCGCCGTCGGCTACTACGAAGTGAAGCGCGATTTGAGCGCGTATCTCTCGCGTTACCAGCCGCAGATCACACTGAACGATGTCGTCGCCGGCATCGCGAGCAAGGACGTGAAGGACATCTTCGCCAAGCGCGTGCTCGGAGACGAGGCGCCGACGGACGAGGCCTACCGCGAAGCGATGGAGGTGCTGCGGCCGAAGTTCCAGAAGATGTACGCGGACACGTTCGCGAGCCAACGCCTCGATGCGCTGATCCTGCCGACGACCGTGTTGCCAGCGCAATCGCTGGAAAATTCCGCCGAGGTGACGCTCAACGGGCAGAAAATGACGAGCCTCGCTGCATACGTGATGAATACGCGGCCGGTCAACAACGCCGGGATCGCGGGACTCAGCGTGCCAATGGGGCTGACGGCGGAAGGGCTCCCGGTCGGTGTCGAGATCGATGGCCCGGCCGGTAGTGACCGTCACTTGCTCGCGATCGGCCTCGAGCTCGAGAAAGTCCTGGGCCCCGTGCCGCCGCCGAAACAGTGACCGTCTACGAGACTGGCGGCGCGCGCCGCGCCCAATAGAGATAGAACGGCACCCCGAGCGCCATCGTCACCAACCCGGTCAGGGCCTGGCGCGGCGTGGCGACGAGCGCCGTGATCAGCATTCCCGCCGTCACGACCAGGAAGGTGAACGGGACGTACGGATATCCCCAGACGCGATAGGGTCGAACGACATCGGGCATCGTTCGCCGGAATACGAACACGCTCGCGCCCGCCAGGCCGTAGAAGAGCCAGGAGGCGAAGATCACCGAGTCGGTGAGCGTATCGAACGTGCCGGATATCGCGAGCACGCTTGCCCACACCGCTTGCACCAGCAAGGCATTCACGGGCACGTGCGAACGCGGCGAAACCTCTCCCAGTCGGCGAAAGAACAACCCGTCGCGCGCCATCGCGAACGGGATACGCGAGTTCGCCAGGATCGAGGAGTGCAGCGCCCCGATGGTGGAGATCGCCAGCACCACGGCCATCAACGTGACCGCGCTCGGGCCCATGAAGGTCTTGAGCACCTCGGTGGCGACGGAAGAGTTCGGCGAGACGCTCGCGACCTGGGTTGGCGTGAGCACGTAGAAGTAGCCGATGTTCACGAACACGTACAGCAGCGTGACGATCAGCGTGCCGCTGAAGAACGCGCGCGGAATGTTACGCGCCGGCTCGCGGATCTCACCGGACACCGGCGTGACGTTGTTCCAGCCGTCGTACGCCCACAATGCGCCCAGCATCGCGGCGCCGAATCCCGCAATGCCTCCCATGGCGCTCGCCGCGACGCCGTCGCAGCTTCCGCCAACGTTACTGAGAGAGAAGTACGACCAGTCACCCTTGCCCAGGAGCAGGGCTGCGGCACCGACGGCGAACAGCATGACGAGCTTGATGACGGTGAGGACTACCGCGGTATTGCCACCGAGTATCAGCGAAACGCAGTTCATGAGCGTGATGCCCCAGATCGCGACGAGCGCCACGATGGTGAGCGAACCGAACTGCCAGGTCGTCCCCAGGAAATCGAACGAGATGTTCAGCGTCTCGAGTGCGCCGCCAAAGGCGACGTTCATGAAGATGGCGAAACCCACGGCGAGCGCAGCCTGCGCACCGCAGCGCGCCACCGTGAAGAAGGTCCAGCCGCACATGAAGCCGGCGAAGCGCCCGTATGCGCGGCGCAGGTAGACATATTCGCCGCCTGCGTGCGGGTGGAGTGCCGCGACCTCTGCATAGGATAATGTGCCCGCGAGCGACAAGAGTCCCGCGGCCAGCCACACGAGCAGGACTGTTTCGGCATCGCCCACGTTGCAGGTCATGACGCGGGCCTTGAGGAAGATGCCCGTGCCGATGATGTTGGCGACGTTGAGCGAGATAGCGGCGAGAAGACCGAGGCCGCGGGTCAGCTCGGGGCGCGCCACGCTGGACGAACCTCCGGGCCCCGACCCACTCGGTTCTTCAGGCTGCATGGGTCTGGCAGAGTGCCGATGTCGCGACGGCCGCGCAACTGCACTGCTAACATGATTCGGGGAGTTGCCATGATCAGTCGACTTCTTCCGCAACCGGCCGACAATGCCTATCGCGGTCATCCGAGCGCGTTATGGCTCTTTGGCCTGCTCGTCGCCGCGAAACTCGCCATCGCTGTGAACACAATGTTCCGCGGCTCGACAGTCGCGCAAACCGCTGACGGCATACCGCTCGATACCTTCGCGCCCGATGCGGCACAGACCGTCGTTTCGTTGTTCGGTCTGCTGGGGGTCCTGACGTTCACGCTGTGTGTGTTGTGCGTGGTCGTCCTGGTGCGTTACCGCAGCCTGATTCCGTTCATGTTCGTGCTGCTCCTGTTCGAATATGGCGCCCGGAAGCTGTTTCTTCAGGCGATGCCCATACCGAGGACCGGCGCGGAGCCCGGCCTCGTGATAAATCTGGTGCTGGTCGGCCTCATGCTGATAGGCCTGGTGCTCTCGTTGATGAGACGCTCGGCCGGACCGCCCGCGAATGCGACCTGAGACCAAATACGCGCGCAGCGGCGATGTGCACATCGCGTACCAGGTGGTGGGCGATGGCCCGCTCGATCTGGTCCTCGTTCCGGGCTGGATTTCTCACATCGAGCACCAGTGGGAGGATCCTGCGCACGCTCGCTTTCTCGAGCGGCTGGCCTCATTCAGCCGGCTGATCACCTTCGACAAGCGCGGCACGGGACTCTCCGATCGCGTGGCCGAAAGCGCGCTCCCGACGCTCGAACAGCGCATGGACGATGTACGCGCGGTGATGGATGCGGTCGGCTGCTCGCGGGCGGCACTCGTCGGCGTGTCCGAAGGCGGTCCGATGTCGGCGCTCTTTGCCGCGACGTATCCCGAACGCACCGTAGCGCTGGTTATGTATGGCACGTACGCGAAGCGAATTCGCGATGCGGACTATCCATGGGCGCCGAGCCGCGAGGAACACGCCGCCGTGCTGGCTTCGTATCAGCAGAACTGGGGTACACCCGTGCGGCTCGAAGTGTTTGCGCCCAGCGTCGCCGACGACGAGCGCTGGCGGCAGTGGTGGGCGCGACACCAGCGGCTCGCTGCAAGCCCGGGCGCGGGCGTCGCACTCGCACGTATGAACATTGAGATCGATATTCGCGATGTACTGCCGACCATCAGCGTACCGACGCTCATTCTGCATCGCACCGGTGATCGCCTGACACGCATCGAAGGTGCGCGCTATCTCGCCACGCGCATTCCCGGAGCGAAGTACATCGAACTACCGGGCGACGATCACTTGCCGTGGCTGGGCGATGCCGATGCGCTGGTGGCCGAAGTCCAGGAATTCCTCACGGGCGTGCGCCCCGCGGCCGAGATCGATCGCGTCCTCGCGACGGTGTTGTTCACGGACATCGTTGGCTCGACGGAACGGGCGGCGGCGCTCGGCGATGCGCGATGGCGCGACCTGTTGACGAGCTTTCAAGAGCTCGTGCGCCGCGAGACCACGCGGTTGCGGGGGCGCATCATCGACACCGCCGGTGACGGAGTGCTCGCAAGCTTCGATGGTCCGGCACGCGCCATTCGCTGCGCGTCCGCCATTCGCGCAGGCGCCAACGCGTTGGGAATCAAAGTCCGCTCAGGACTGCACACCGGTGAGTGCGAGAAGGCCGGCGACAAGTTCGCGGGCATTGCGGTGCATATCGGCGCGCGCGTGGCGGCAACCGCCGAGCCCGGCGAGACGCTGGTGACCTCGACCGTGAAGGATCTGGTCGCCGGATCCGGGCTTCGATTCGCGGACCGTGGTGCGCATGCGCTGAAGGGAGTGGCGGGCAGCTGGCACCTGTTCGCCGTGCAGACATAGCGGACCAGTTGTCACCTTCAGGGAGCGCACATGAAGGATCGCAGTAGTCTGTCCGGCGTGGTCATCGCGACTTGCGTGTTGGCTGTGGCCGCTCACGCAGACCAGCCCAAGGCGCCGCCCAGTCGCACGCAGGTTGTCCTGTTGGGCACCGGTAATCCGCCGCCTGACCCGGACCGATCGGGACCGGCGACGGCCGTCATCGTCGACGGGACTCCGTATCTCATCGATTTCGGCGCCGGAGTCGTGCGCCGCGCAAAGGCTGCGGTCGCCGACCGAGGCGTCAAGGCACTCGAACCCACGAACTTGCGCGTAGTGTTCGTCACCCATCTGCATTCGGACCACACCGTGGGCTACCCGGACCTGATCCTCACGCCCTGGGTGATGGGTCGAAAGTTTCCCCTGGAGGTCTATGGGCCCACGGGCATCAAAGACATGACGGCGCACATCCTCGAGGCCTA
>DATIEU010000462.1:0-2376 GCA_035455565.1 Steroidobacteraceae bacterium
GCAGGGTGTCTATCCGTTGCTCTACCATCCGCACAACTGGCACTTCCTGTGGGCCGCGGCGACGTTTGCCGGCAAGAAGGAATGGGCGGAGCGCGGCGCATCGCGTACGCGTGAGCTGATGGGGACGCACCAGCACGATGACCCGATGTTCGGTCCCTACATCCAGCACTTCTGGCTCACGCCGCTCTATCACCAGGTCCGCTTTGGCGAATGGGACAAGATTCTCGCCGCGAGCGAGCCACAGGATCTCCCGTATCCGCGCGCGATCTGGCATTACGCGCGGGGTATGGCGTACGCCGGTAAAAGTGATGTGAAGTCGGCGCGCCAGGAGCTCCTCGCCATGCAGCCCTATGTCGAGAATCCGGCTTTGGCTGGCGTACAGGTATCGATCCGCAACAACGCACAACAGCTGGCGGCCATCGCGCGCCTGGTGCTCGCCGGCACGGTCGAGGAACACGATGGGAAGCTCGACCGCGCGATCCAGATGCTCGGCGAAGCGCGCGATCTCGAGGATGCGCTCGGCTACAACGAGCCGGAGGACTGGCACTACCCGGTGCGGCAAATTCTCGGCGCGGTGCAACTCGAAGCGGGCAAGCCCGCCGATGCCGAGCGCACGTATCGCGAGGAGCTCGCGCGCCATCGGGAAAATGGCTGGTCCCTCTTCGGCTTGCAGCAGAGCCTCATTGCCCAGGAACGAACCGAGGAAGCCGCCGCTGTAGGACGACGCCTGACAACCGCGTGGGCCGGCGCCGACATTCAACTGACGGCATCGATGGTTCGCTGATTTTTTGCGGCCCGTCGCCCGATCGCGACGCTTCGACACCTTCAGAGCACCGCACGCCGGTGCTATTGTTTTTGCGCAAGAAGAAAGGTCCAAAGATGGCGGTAACGGTCGCTGCTGCGACCACTGCGATGAAGGGGTACTCACGTGATGAGGATGCTGGTGCTCATCGCCTTGATGAGCTGGGCGGCGACGTCGCCGGCCGAGCCGACGATCGCAATGGTGAAGCCGGTAACGAGCTTCGGTTATCTCGACATCGACAAGGACGCACGCGTGTCACGCGCCGAGGCGAAGGCCGATTGGGCGGTCGCGCATGGATTCGCGGCTGCAGACACCGACAAGGACGGCTTCCTCGACAAGGCGGAATTTGCAGCGTTGAACCGCAACTGAGCGGCATTCAACGCGTGATGGCGAAGGTGACGCCGAACGCTCCCCAGGTAGCCACGGCGGCGCCGTCGCGAGTGGCGGCATCGAAGTGCCAGTTGCGCCGCACGTGCTCCAGCGCGGCCGCGTCGAGGCGTTCGTAGCCGCTGCTCGTGAGCACTTGTACATCGCCGACGCGGCCATCGGCGAGCACGTACACGTTGACGACCACCCGGCCTTCCTCGCCGAGGCGGCGCGAGGTGGGCGGATACGCCGGCGCGACCTGCGAACGCTTGCGGTCGAGTCGTGGAGGCTCGAGCACCGGCGCCGCCCGGGCTGCAACGGGTGCGGCAATTGGCGCGGGTGCCAGTGAGATTGCGTTGGCGCTTTCGCTCGGCAGATCGATGGCGATGTCCGGCATCGGCAGCGTATCGACCGGCAGCGTTTGCATACGCGGCGGCGGCGGAGGGGGCTCGGCCGGCTCGATCTGCGGCTCATCGATGAACTCGGCCTCGAGCGGGCCAAGGTCGAGCGGCGTCCATGAGTGCGAGAGCCCGTTGTTCAGGACGTAGAGGAGGCCCAAGTGCAGGACCAGCACACAGCTTGCGCTGACGAACCGCCGACTTTCAGGCACGAAGCGTGCGTGGCTCATGGTTTCCCCGCGATGCCGTGTACGGAGGTGGTGTCAGAGCGTAGGCTTGCATGCACCTGAGATGCATTCAGACCTCCTGAGGTTGCATTAACCAAAGTTGAAGTCCGTTATTGGTGGGCTGAGGAGAAAGGATGATCGGCAGAATGCTCGCAGTGTGCGCAGGTGTGCTCCTGGCGGGAGCGTGTCTCGCTGCGGAGCCGCGCGGACCGGCGTCCTTCGAGTCTCTCGATGTCGACAAGGACGGCGTGATCACGGTGATCGAGTCGAAAGCCGACAAGAACGTCGCCGCGCGCTTCTCGACCGCCGACAAGAATCAGGATGGCTACCTGAGCAAAGCCGAGTTCGACGCGATGCCAAAATCCTAGGCAGGACAGCGCTTAGCGCCCTCGGCAACCTGAACTCTGTCGGATAGGCACTGTCGGACCGGGGGTGCCGGCACCGCGCCAGCGTTGTCGAGTCCAGGGATCCTCGGGACTTTTGAGGTCATGGTGACCGCGATACCGGTACCGCACGGCAATTGGGCATTGTTTCTGGACGTTGACGGAACCTTGCTCGAGCTCGCACCCAGGCCCGATGCGGT
>DATIEU010000463.1:0-2749 GCA_035455565.1 Steroidobacteraceae bacterium
GCGCGAGGCCGCGAGGCTCCCGCAGGCAAAGTGGCTGGCGCAGGGCACGATCTATCCCGACGTGATCGAGTCGGCGGGCGCGCGCACGAAGAAGGCGCAAAGCATCAAGTCGCACCATAACGTCGGGGGGCTGCCGGATACACTCCACCTGAAGCTGCTCGAGCCCCTGCGCGAGCTCTTCAAGGACGAAGTGCGCAAGCTCGGTCTCGAGCTCGGTCTGCCGCGCGAAATGGTGTATCGACACCCGTTCCCGGGCCCGGGCCTGGGTGTGCGCATCCTCGGAGAGGTCACCAAGCCCCACGCCGACCTCCTGCGCCGTGCCGACGCCATCTATATCGAAGAGCTCAAACGCCAGGGCTGGTACGACCGCGTGAGCCAGGCCTTCGCGGTGTTCCTGCCGGTGCGCTCAGTTGCGGTGATGGGCGACGGACGCCGTTACGACTACGTGATCGCGCTGCGTGCCGTGGAGACGATCGACTTCATGACGGCGCGCTGGGCGCACCTGCCATACGAATTCCTCGATCACGTCTCGCGGCGGATCATCAACGAGGTTGCGGGGATCTCGCGCGTTGTCTACGACATCTCGAGCAAGCCGCCGGCCACCATCGAGTGGGAGTGATTCTCGACTTGCCGCGGCTTCCGGTGCCTTGTTACGCAGCGATGCGCTCAGCGTCGGCGCGAGGAGTTTGAGCACCGCGAGCGGCAGCGCGCTCGTGAAGTGATACTCCGCGGCCCGCGGACCCGAGACCGAGGCGGTAACAACTCCATACCACCGCTCGTCGAGGTAGAACACGAAGCTCGCCGTACGGCTCACCGCGCGCGACGCGAGCAGCTGTCCACCCCGTGCGAAGATCTCGATCCGATTGTCACCTGAGCCGGTCTTGCCGCCGACCGGCCTCGCCAGCCCCTTGTCATCGCTGAACACTCCGCTCAGGCGATGCGCCGTGCCACGATTCACGACCTCGGCAAGCACCTGACGGAGGAGACGCGCGACCGGGCTGCGCATGACCTGCTCGCCGACCTGCGGCGCTGGCTCGAACACAGTCTCGTAGGGAGTTTCGGGAGCGAAGCTCAGGCGCACGATGTCAACCGTCGGCCGCCGCCAGCCGTCGTTCACGATGATGCCCATGAGCTCGGCCAGTGCCATCGGCCGGTCGGCCGAGCTGCCAATCGCCGTTGCATAGGACGGCACGAGCGTTTCGAATGGAAAGCCGAGCTTGCGCCAGTAGGGCGTCATGAGCTCAAACGCGTCCCGCTCGATCCGCGTGCGGATCCTCAGGTCCTGCGCCTGGCGATTGCGCGTCCTGAAGAGCCACGCCCAGGAAACTTTGCGTGCCCACTGGCTGCGAGCCAGCAATTCCTCCCACGCCATTTGCGGGTCATGGGCAAGCTCGCCCGCAGTCCAAAGGTCGAGCGGGTGCTCGTTCAACAGGTAACCAAAGTCCGCAACCGTGAGGCGCGGATTATCATAGGCGCGCGCGAGTGTGTGCACTTCGTCGGATGGCGCGGTCGCGCCAACAGCTTGCAGCCAACTCGTCAGTGCGCTCGCATCGCCCGCACCATTCCACGCCTGGAAGACCATAGCGAGATGACGCGGCGAATGGAGGTGTCGTCCCAGTAGCCTGGTGAGAATCTGTGGCCGGTCGAGGTTGCGGTAGCGCTCGTAGGCAACGGCGAGAGCCTGCTCTGCCTCTTCGTCGGCAATTTGCGCGAGTAACAGCCGCCGCGCGTGCAAGTCGCTGCCGCTGAGCACCGCGCGTGCATCGTAGGGGAGCCGCGCTTCGTAGAAGCTGACCACGTCGCGCATGAGGCGAATGAACACCAGATTCGTCGAGTGGATGAGGGCCGCGCGCACGCTCACGCGCGGGCCCGGATCGAAACCGTGGAACCGGTGGATGCCGCCGCCAGTGAAGAAGATCTCGTCGGGACTCGCCGAATAGCGACGCGCCATCGCCTTGTGCAGGAATGCGTCGAGGTCGAGGCGGGGATAAGCGCGCAGCTTCGCTGCCGCCCACCAGGTGAGCGAATCGCGCGCCTCCGCCGCGCGGCGCTCGAGCGCCGCCGGGTCGAGCGTCGACAGCTCGTCGTGCAGCTGCGCCATGACCTCGAGATAGTGGGCGAGCGCGCGCAGCTTCGCCGTGCTGCCCAGCTCGAGCTTCATGCCGGCGTTGACGTCGAACGGCGCATTGCGCGTGTCCGCCTGCACGCGCACGACATTGCCTTCCGGCCGTGACTCGAGCAGCAGGAAACTGTAGGTCACACGCGCCGGATCCCCCGGCGTCAGGAAGTGCGGCGCGCGCAATCCCAGCGCGGCCACGGATCCGGGTGAGACGAGCTGGCGCAGCAACTGAGTCACTTCGGCCTGCAATGCGCCATCAATCGTGCTGTCCACGTGCAAGTGCAGCCGATCGAGACCTTCGAGACTGGACACACCCAGCAGGCTCGCGAGCTCGATCCGCACGGCATTGACCGCCTTGCGATCGACGAACGGCGGGGGCTCGGTGAGGGGCGCGCTCGGCGCGAATTCGAGCGGAATACGCCTCATCAGATCGAATAGCTCGGTGTCGATGACGCCCGCCGACTCCAGCAACATCGAGTAACCGGCGACGCGCGACTCGAGCGCGCTACGATTCCGCACGAGATAAGTGGTCGGAGCGCGCACAGCGCAAAGCAACGCGAGCACGTGGCGATAGGCGCGCGCCTTCTCGGGCGTCGGCAGCGGCTCCTCGAGTGCGGCTCGGACCTCCAG
>DATIEU010000464.1:0-2559 GCA_035455565.1 Steroidobacteraceae bacterium
CGCGGCCTGAAGTTCATTCTGCAGGGCGGCGAAAAACACGAGGCCACCGGCCACTCCTTCGTCGCCGAGTCGAACTATGCCACCGCGCTCAATCGGGATGCCACACGCGTCGTGTCGTGCAACACGACGTCCATCGTGCGGACCCTGACCGCCCTCAAACGGGCCGGCTTGCTTCAGCGTGCCCGAGGCACGCTGTTGCGGCGTGCGACCGATCCCTGGGAGAGCCACGAGAGCGGGATCATGAACACGCTGGTGCTGGAGCCGGAGATTCCGAGCCACCAGGGCCCGGACGCACAGAGCGTCGATCCGGATCTCGACGTCGTCACGATGGCGGTCAAGGTACCGGAGACGCTGGCGCATCTGCACTACTGGTCGGTGCAGATGACGCGTGGCGCCAGCAAGGACGAGGTGCTCGACGCCTTCCGCACGTCGTCGCGGATCGCATTAATTAACACTAGTGACGGCCTGGTCGCACTCAACACGGTGAAAGAGCTCATGGCCGACCGCGGGCGACCGCACGACAACCTCTATGAAGTGGCGCTGTGGGCCGACATGCTGCGCGTCCAAGGCGAGGAGCTCTTCTACGCCTACATGGTCGACAATCAGGCCATCGTGATACCGGAGACGATTGACGCCATCCGGGCGCTGACGGGAACCGTCAAGGACTCCAGGGAGTCGATCGCCAGGACCGACGCTGCGCTCGGCATCTCAAACAGGCTGCTCTAACGGGAGAGTCGATCTGAGGCGGACCAGTTCTCATCCAATCGCAACCACAAGCTGGCAGAGCGCACGCAAAAGGGCGTCGGTCCGATCCGGGACGCTCGCGCGGGTGCCACGGTGGAAGCCATCAACCTTAGCCCACGCGCCCGTGCCGCAACACTGTGCGAAACCCTGAAGACGCACAACGCGCGCCATCAGCACGGCCAGGATTCTCAATGCTTTTTTGCGAGTGTGCCCAGAGGTCGTGGGTCTGTCATTGCGAAATCAAGCGATTTTCCGTTCGAATTCGACGAAGGCGGCGGTTTGAAAATCCGTTGTAGGGAGCGCAAGAAAAATGCGGTCGATTAAGTGCTTGCCTGCCGTAAACTTACAGTCTGCGGTGAGGTGGCCGAGAGGCTGAAGGCGGCGGTTTGCTAAACCGTTGTAGGGGCCAAAACCTCTACCCAGGGTTCGAATCCCTGCCTCACCGCCATTCCTCTACAGCATCCTTCACGTAGGCCGTCACCGGGCGGCTCGCGAAATGGCAGGCCGAAGGGCGCCCGCTCCGCCATGTCGTCTGGCACGTCGCGCAGCACGGGGTCCTGGCGGTACTATGAATCCGTGTACCCGACCACCGCATGGGCCGGGCGGAGCCCGAGGTCGGCAACTACTTCGTGTCGACTATCCGTTCTCGTGCTGGACTCCGGATGGCGCCGAGGCGTTCCGTCGCATGCTGCAGCCGCCGGCGCCCGCGTTTGCGTCGGAGGGCGTCGGTCTGTACGTGCACATCCGTTTTGCGTCGAGCGCTGCTCGTACTGCTACTAGCTGACGCACGACAACCGCTCCGGTGACGTCGCGTCGTACGTGGACGCGCTCGCGGGCGAGCTGGACGCCTATCGCCGTCTTCCAGCGCTGGCCGGCCTGCCCTGTCGTTCGTCTACGGTCCGGAACCCCATCACTCACCGTCGAAACCGATACCAAGGTCTAATGGACGAGGGCGCTCTGAGCGAGCATTCTTCATTGCGGCCACCGCCGTCGATGGTGGGCACGGAGGTACGGAGTTGCCGCAGGAATTCGACGACGTATGTCTCGGTGGCGTCGTCGCTGGAGAAGCGATTGCGACGGGGCCTTTAACCGGGTGCCGGGTAGAAGCCTCGAAGTGCTCGCCGCGAAGACGGCGATGCAACGCGTGGGGCCAGCCTGATGCACTCATCACCAAACGCTGAGGTCACAATGAGCAGCACACAAACGACGAACGAACCTGACACCGGAATGGCTCCCAGTGCAACCGTCGATCTGAAGGTCGAGGTGGTCGTCATCCCGGTATCCGATGTGGATCGCGCGAAACGCTTCTACGAGAGCCTGGGTTGGCGGTTGGATGCCGATTTCGCGAGCGGTGACGATTGGCGGCTCGTGCAGATGACACCTCCCGGCTCGCCGTGCTCGATAATGTTCGGCAAGGCGTTCACAGCCGCCGCGCCGGGATCGGTTCAGGGAACGTTTCTGGTGGTCGATGATTTGGAGGCAGCACGCACCCAGCTGATTGGACGCGGCGTCGAGGTCAGCGAAGTGTACCATTTCCAAGGCGACCTCCTTAACGCACGGTCCAAGGGACGCACGCCCGGCCGCGACCCGCAGGGCCGCTCCTATTTCTCCTTCGCCTCCTTCAATGATCCGGACGGTAACGGCTGGCTGCTTCAAGAGGTCACGACGCGGTTTCCCGGACGAGGACTCAGCTCGGACGTCGCGACGCTGACCGAGCTTCTGCGCGAAACAGAAGAACGCCACGGTCGGTACGAGCCGACCGCTCCGAAGCACCACTGGTCCGTCTGGTACGGCGCCTACATCGTCGCGCGCGAG
>DATIEU010000465.1:0-5622 GCA_035455565.1 Steroidobacteraceae bacterium
CTGTACAGCGTCAGCTTGTCCCGGATCGGTGAGGCCGTCGCGCTCCACAAGTCGCCGGTCTCTTCGTCGCGTAGATAGATAACCTCGACCGCCCGATCAGTGACGGGATCGTTCGACCAGGGCGTCAGCTGGTTCTCGCGACTGTTGAGTGACCACGTGAAGCCGCCTCCATCGACTGCGATCTGGAAGCCGAAGTGGGGATTGGCGATGACGTTGATCCATGGGACAGGGGTCGACTGATCGCCGTTGAGGAGGGTGACGTATTCGCGGCCGTCCGCGGAAAATCCCCCGAGACCGTTGAAAAACTCGAGCCCGCGCGGCGCGGCAACGGTAGGCGCTGCTGCCACCGGCGACACGAATTTCGGCAGCCTGCGTACGACAGCAGTGGCCGGCTCGCGCAGGCGTTCCAGTTGATCCGCGAGAGATCCGCGCTGTCCGACCAGCACCACGCGCGCGACGGATGACAACATGGCGCGGGTCTGTGCTGAAATGAGATCCGCGCGCAGCAGGAACACGGTGCCGTGAACGTCCGCTCCTGCGATCGCAGGCCGCAATTGACTCGTACGCAGCAGGGTTTCGAGCGCGGTTTGCAGCTCCTGGTCATACGACGGCGCCCGTTCGTTCAGAATCACCAGATCGACTGCGAGCTGCTTCATGCGCCAGTATTCGTGCGCCCTCAACAACTGACGCGCGATGGCGATGTCATGGACGTCGTCAATCCGCACCAGCACGATCGGGAGATCCCCGGAGATGCCCTGAGCCCACAGCGCCTCCGGTCCGCCGGCGCCGCGGCGTATGGTGTCGGACGAAGGACGCATCGACCCGTCAGCCATCAGCACGTGGCCTGCGACACGCTGAAACAGGCCCGCCTCGGCCGCGTCGATCCCTATGTGTCGCAACTGCACCTGTGCCTGGGTCCACGCCAACGTGGCTGCGCGCACGAAAGCGTTTGCCTCGTGATGCTTGTCGATCAGATCGAGCACGCTTTCGCGCGACGGAGCGACGCATGTCCAGAACGCGATGCGCGCGGTCGCGCCTGCAGGGATGCGCACACGATAGCGCAGCGCGAACACGGGATCGAGGACGGAGCCGACAGTATTGGTCAGCCGCCGGCCATCCACGGCGATCGGAGTCCGCACGTCGCGTCCCCGACCGAGGAAGCGCGCTCTGTCGGTTTCTATCTCCGGCTTACCCAGCGTTTCGCCTTCAACGACCGCGTGATGGGCAGCCCAGATGGCTGCCTCATCGGGCGAACGCCGGCGCCGCGTTGCCAGGATAGCGCCGATCCTGGCGACAAATTCGGTGTGCACGAAGAGCTTCGAGAATGCCGGGTGAGCCACATCCGCGGCCGGCGATGTCAGCACGAGCTCGGAATAAGAGGTGACCTCGACGTCACGCACACGGTTGCCGGCATTCGAGACCGACACGCGGCGAACCTCGACGTCATCTTCGGGCGAAACCAGGACCTCGAGAGTCGTGGTGAGTGTGGCGTCGCTGCGTATGATTTCCGCGCGATCCTCGGTTAAAGCGACCTCGTAACGATCGGGTTCCACGCCACAGGGCTGATAGCCCGCCGACCACACAAGGCCGCTCTCGACGTCGCGCAGGTAAATGTAGCTGCCCGAGTCGTCGCGCGTTACGTCTTCGCGCCAGCGCGTGACGGCGAGATTCCGCCAACGGCTGTACCCTGAACCGGCTGCGGTGAGCATCACGGCATAGCGCCCGTTCGAGAGCAAATGCGTCTGGGGCGTAGCGTCATGCGCTGAGTGCAGCCGTCGCACGTCTGGGCCCTGGACGTCGGTGATCTGCGGTGCCGTCTCGACTTCCTCGGCCCGGGGATGAGACACCGATACATCACGCGGGGTGCGTTCCTGTAAGAGGAGCTCGGTCGCCTGGACGCTCGGTTCGGCATGAAACCGCGCACGCATGAGTCCGTCGAGCAGAACGTTGGCGATGCCAACCACCGTCATGCCCTGGTGATGTGCCAGGTACGCACGCACGATCGCCACCGACGTTGCCTCGGGCAGACGAGCGGGCGTGTAGTCCAGCGCCTCGTAGAAGCCGAAACGCCCCTGCGCGCCGATCGCGGCCAGCCGGGCAAAATTACGTGCCGCTGCTTCCGGATCCACCATGGCGGCGAGCGCCGTCGCGTAGGGCGCAATGACCGCGTTCTCGCTCAGTCCGCGCTTGAGGCCGAGGCCCGGCACTCCGAAGTTCGAGTACTGATAGGTGAGCTCGAGATCGCGCGCGTTGTACGCAGATTCCGATATGCCCCACGGCACGCCGAGTTCATCCCCGTAGCTCATCTGCCGGCGAACGATCAGGCGACTCGTCTGCTCCAGCAGACTCCCGGCTGGCGCGCGCATGACGAGTGATGGCATCAGATACTCGAACATCGATCCCGACCAGGAGATGAGCGCCGCGCCGTTACCGACCGGGGTGACCGGTCGACCGAGACGAAACCAATGCCGCGCCGGCACGTCGCTCTTGGCGATCGCGACGAAGCTCGCGAGGCGCGCTTCGGAGGCGAGCAAGTCGTAGCAGCTGGGGTCGAGAGCGCCCTCGGCTGCGCGGTAGCCGATCGAGAGGAGCTTGCGCTGCGGATCGAGCAGAAAGCCGAAGTCCATCGCTTCAGCCATGGCTCGCGACGTGCTCTCGATGACGGTCAGGCGCTGTATCAGTGAGAAGACGGCGTCATCCGTCAGGGCGAAGTCGCGGCGCCAACTCTCAATCGACCGGCGCGTAGCCTCCGCCCAGAAGAGCATTTCACCATGCAGGTCGTCGGCCAGCTCACTCGCCAGCGTTCGCGCGATGTCAACCATGGTCTCGGCGTGAGGCGCGATCTCCGCCAGTCGTGCAGGGATATCGTCGGGCGGTGTCGAACCTTCGGAAAGCGCGCTTGCAAGAGTACGCAGCGCCTCTTCCAGGTGGTGACGTGTGATGGTCTGCATCCGGCGGTCGTCCGGAAGCACCCGCAGGGCCTCACGCGCGAGACTCACCGCGTCTTCCAGGCCTGTAAACGACTCGCGGTGAGGCATCGGAGACTCGGTCCATTGCCGGCACGTATTAGCAAGAGCGATCAGGTGTGCCGCCAGATTGCCGCTGTCCACGGACGACACATATCGCGGGTCCAGGGGGCGAAGATCGCGTGTGTCATACCAGTTGTAGAAGTGGCCCCGGAATCGCTGCAGCCTGCTCATCGTCGCCAGAGTCGCCTCCAGCCGGTCGACTGTTTCCAGAGTTCCCGCCCATCCAAGATCGCGTGCCGTGACGGCGGACAGGAGATACAGGCCGAGGTTGGTGGGAGAGGTGCGATGCGCGAGGATCGGCTGCGGGTCTTCCTGGAAATTGTCCGGGGGCAGCATGTGATCGTTCGCTGTCACGAAGGTCTCGAAGTAGCGCCAGGTACGGCGCGCGACCAGCCTCAGGGCGCGGGCGTCCTCGTTCGATACCGACACGCGACCTGCAACGCGCGGCGAAGCACTGATCCAGCGAGCGACGGCAGGCGATAGGATCCAGAGGATCACGAACGGGGCCGCCACGGGCCACGCATCGCTGCCGGCGCTGTAAGCAACGATCGCAGCCACGATACCGACGACGACCCCGCCACTCATCCGCCGATAGAAGCCGGCAACGTCGAGCCTCGCACCGAGCTTCGCCTGGGCTGCAGGTATCCACTCGAGGAGGTTGCGGCGGCTGAACAAGCGGAACAGCGTTCGAGTGATCGCATCCGTCATCAACCAGGCGTGATGCGCGAGAAATGTCACCAGGAAGAAGGTCTGCGAAGCTGCCAGCCACAGATCCCTGGCCAGGGCCTGGAGGTGGCTGCGTGCAGTGATACCTGCGCGTTTCGGCACCAGCGCGGTGAAGAACGGCACCAAGGTGGGCACTGCAATCGTGGCCACGACGAAGGCGGTCCACAGGAGCGCAGCCTCTTGCAGCAGTGACCAGCCTGCCACCAGGGCAACTACAGCTGCGGGCGCCGACAACGTGCGGCGCAGATTGTCCAGCATCTTCCAGCGGCCGATCAGCGGTAGTGCAGCGCCGCTGCGGTTGTCGCCGGCGGCGTCGTCGCGACCCAAGATCCAGGGCAGCAATTGCCAGTCACCGCGCGCCCAGCGGTGTTCGCGATCGGCAGCGAGGCCATAGCTCGATGGAAACTCTTCGACCACCTCGACATCGGACGCCAGGCCGGCACGCGCAAAGATTCCCTCGAACAGATCGTGGCTGAGAAGCGTGCCCTCGCGCACGCGATCGGCCAGCGCGGCCTCGAAGGCATCGACGTCATAAATGCCCTTGCCGGCATAAGAGCCTTCGCCGAGCAGGTCCTGATACACATCGGACACAGCGGCGGCGTAGGGATCAATCCCGCTCGCGCTCGAAAAGACGCGCTGAAAGAGCGATCCCTCGCGACCGATCGGCAAGGAGTGCGCGACGCGCGGTTGCAGAACTGCGTATCCCTCGACCACGCGTCGAGCGGCACCATCGAACCGGGGCTGATTCAGCGGATGAGCGAGCTTGCCGATCAGGCGTCGCGCCGTGCCACGCGGCAGACGGGTATCGGTGTCGAGCGTAATGACGTAGCGAACGTCGGCCGGAACCGGAGGGGGTCGCCCGGCGCTGCTCAGGAACGTCGTGTCCATCGCCCCGCGCAGCAGCCGGTTCAACTCGTGGAGCTTGCCGCGCTTGCGTTCCCATCCCATCCACTGCTTCTGCCCTTCGCTCCAAACCCGTCGCCGATGCAGCAGGAGGAAGCGGTCACCTCCGGGGGCGGGTCCATGAGTACGGTTGAGCCGCGCGATGCCCTGCGCAGCGGCCTCGACGAGTGCCTCGTCTCCCTCGACTTGCTCCGTCGCCGCGTCCGTCCAGTCCGAGAGCAAGGCAAAATGAAGGTCGCCTTCCGCGGAGGCCAGATAATGAATCTCGAGATGCGCGATCTGCTCTTCGAGTGCTTCGTGTGTCGTCAGAAGGGTCGGCATCACCACCATCGTTCGCAGATGTGTTGGGACGCCATCGCGCAGCGCCAGCCCAGGCAGGATCCTGGCGCCGACCCGCTTCGTGATGCCGCGATTCACGAGCGCAACCGCCACACCGATCGACGGGATCAGACCGAGCAGCGCGAACACGGCTAGCTGCCATCCGCCCACCGATGACGCCGTCAGCGCCCACAGTGGCAAGAGAAGAATGATCGCCGTGACTACGCCGACACTGGCGATGTAGGCGTGAATGCCCAGCTTCTTATAGAGACGTCCGGGCCAGCGCCAAATCGCGGTTCGATACCCGACGGTGACTTCGAGAAGCCTGCGCCCGGTGCCGATCAGGTAGTAGCCCGGATCGCGTTCACGGTCGGTCGTTGCGTTGCTGTCGTTCGTCGCCGCAAGCGCGGCACGCGTTATTTCCAGTTCCGTCAGCTTCGAGCCCCGCGCCAGTTTCTCGATCGCACCGCGATAGAGGTTGCGGGTCGCAAAATCCATGCTGGCGAAATCACTGCCCGCACGCAGCATGTCATCGACCAGGCTGACGCTTTCAAAGAACTCCGCCCAATCGACATCAGAGATCAGGCGCATGCTGGTGATGATGTTGCGAACCGTGACGTTCGACGCGCCCTGCCGTTGGTGTTCG
>DATIEU010000466.1:0-13716 GCA_035455565.1 Steroidobacteraceae bacterium
GGTTCGAGGAAGCCACACCGCCGAACGCAGAGATGGTCGCTTGGGCGATGTTCGAGTACCGATGAGCGGGGCCGCACGCGTGCCCCACGGCGGTGCAGGACACGCTATGCGGTGAACATCTCGCGTGCGTGCTCAACAATCGCCGCGACGGCGGGATGCTTGATCTTGCGTTCCACAGAGATTGCAAAAAACTGGGCGTCGACGCCCGCCGCCCGTCCGACGGAGGAAAAACCGTACTCACGTCGGAACTGTTCTTGCAAGATTACTGGTACCGGTGTGAATCCGTGACCGGCACGGGCGAACTCGCGCATGAGCGCGTAGTCCTCGAACTCCCCCCTGACGACCGGACGGACACCTTGTCTGTCGAACCATTGATCCAGCGCGCGACGAATAGCCGTATCGTCCGTCGGAAGCAGCACCGGAACGCCATGCAGTGACTGGGGGAATCCACGGCGGAGCGTCTTCGCTAGGTCCGGTGTAGCCATCCAGGATTCCTCGCAGGTGCCCAGATGATGGCTGTAGGCACGCACGTGAATACTGGGGGTAATGGGCGCGTCGGACAGTACGAGGTCGATCTCGTGCACCGCGAGATCGGCAACCAGGCGTTCGAGTGTTCCTTCGCGACAGACGATACGAACAGGTTGCTTCAAGGCGAGCGCTGGTTCGAGAAAGCGGTGCGCGATCTCCTTCGGAACGACGTCGTCAATTCCCACGACAAGGCGCAGCGGGCGCCGCGTCGGACGATGCTCCAGCGCGTCCACCAGGTCACGTCCCAAGCTGAAAATCTCATCCGCATACCCGTAGACGAGGCGCCCCACTTCCGTAGGGACGAGCGTGCGGCCGGCCTTGGTAAGCAACTTCTCGCCAAGACGCTCCTCGAGAGTGCGCAACTGTGCACTGATCGTTGGAGCGGAGAGCGCCAACTCTTCACAGGCGCGGGCCAGGCTGCCGGTTCGAACTACAGACCAGAAATAGAGCAGATGCTGGTAGTTCAGTTTTCGTATGACCGCCATTGTTAGTTCGCTCCTACCTAAATCTTATGGAGAGTAATTCTAATTGATCTAAATGATGTCGTGATCTAAAAAGGGCTCAACTCGGTGGGTTCGGATTCGTCGCACGAAGCCGAGATCGAGCGCGGAGTTGAGGGCACACCAGCGGTATGCGCCCGTCTCTCAGGCAGCGGAGGAAATGTTGCGATATCCATGCAATCTACTCGGACAGCCAGCCGGCCGATGGCCGTTGTGGCGAGATGCGCCAGCCAGCTACCGATCGAATTCCGTGGCGTCTGGCATTCAAGGATGTGCCAAGCCGAAATTCACCGCCCCACAGCGCCCACTCACGCCACGAATATCAATCAGCCCCGGTGCGGCGTCGACTAGAACGCCCCGCTCACGTCACGCTTCGATGGAGTAGAACAAGTTACGGATTGCGGAGGATCCCGACTGATGAGCCAGACACCGAGCGAGTGTTATGGGGAGATGAGTCCCGAACCGCCCGAAACCTACGGAGTTTCGGATGGCAACAAGCGGGTACTTTGCGCCACCGACCTCTCCCCGCGCTCGCAGCGCGCTGTCCAACGCGCAGCGCTTCTGGCCAGCCAGATCCGCGCGCAACTCATTGTGCTGCATATCATGGAACCCGACGACTTGGTTGAGCACGGTGCACATGTGCGGTGTGAGATTTCCCGTCAACTGTCTTCGAACCGACTCGCGGGCTGTAAGGCCAGGATTGAGCTACGCGCCGGCGATCGCGTGAAGGCCATTGCGGCGGTTGCGAGAGAAGCCGACGTCGACCTCATTGTCCTGGGATCCAAAGGACACAGGCCCTTGGCGCCGCTGATTGGTACAACTGCCGAGTGCATCATCGGATTCGCGGGGCGCCCGGCACTCATCGTCAATCTTGAGCCCCGAGTGCAGTACGGTGCAGTCGTGATTGCAGCAGAGATCTCCGATGCATTTGTCCAGGTGACTCGCTTGGCTGCTTCGCTAGGGTTGCTCGATGCGCGCGCGGTTTCAATCGTCCACGGCTTTGAATCACCCTACCGCGGTCCGCTTTACGCTCAGGGTTTCGACCTGCATGCCGCGAAGCGCAACGTTGAGGAATGGGAGAAGGCCGCTAGGGCGCGCTTGCTCCAGAAACTCGATGCAGCCGGAGTTGAGAGTTCTCGCTTTCGCCTGGTCTATCAACAAACCCAGCCGCCGCGCGCAATTCAACGTGTGATTCGACGTGTCCAGCCGGAGCTCCTGATCGTCGGTACCAAGGATCGCGCGACGCTAAACCGCATGGTACGAGGCAGTGTGGCGAACGACGTATTACGCACTCTCGAATGCGACATTCTCGTGGCAGCACCGGATGCGAAGGGCGGCAGCGCGTGTATCGCACCGCCCGACTCCGCGATTCAATTGAGCTCCAAGTAGCTGAGACATATGGTTTCCGCGAGGACACCGTGAAGTGGCTGATGCCCGGGAAATGCGCCGCTTGGTGCCGAGTCGCCTGGCGCACCGGGTTGAAGCTTTGGATTCGACGCGACGGAGAAACACACGATGGACACCAACCCTTACCCTGCCGCCAGCGCGGAGTTCGCACGCCAACGCGCGCAACTCGCGCCGGAAATCTCGGCAGCCTTCAAGGCATTCAGCGCGCGCGTGTTCGCTGACGGGGCGCTGTCCACCAAGACCAAGCAGCTCATTGCGGTCGCGGTGGCGCACGTGACGCAATGTCCGTACTGTATCCGCGGCCACACTGAGCTCGCGCTGAAGCAGGGCGTGACGCAGCCGGAAGTGATGGAGGCGATCTGGGTCGCCGCTGAAATGCGTGCAGGGGGCGCCTACGCACATTCCGTCCTGGCGCTCGACACAATGAATCATTGGCGAGGCAATGCCAAAGAGTCATCAGGGGATTCCGCCGGGACGACAGGTTGACCGTAAGACCATCCCCGCGCCTGGCGACGCACGTCAGCGCTTGCGGATTGCCTCCTGAAGAACGACGGCCTGGTTCATCTGTGTGTCCTTTGCTCCGTAGAGAAGCGTGACGCGCTCTTGGGCAGCACGCCGTCGAAGTGCATCCAACCGAGGGGCGTGCTGGCGCAATTCCGCGTGGTAGCGGATACGAAACTCGGACCACCGTCTCGGATCGTGCCCGAACCATCTTCGCAATCGACTGCTGGGTGCGAGTTCGCGCAACCAGTCATCCAATGCGGCATCGTGCTTGGTGACGCCGCGCGGCCAGACTCGATCGACGAGAACGCGTGCGCCATCCGACCGCTCAGGCTTGTCGTAGATCCGCTTGATGCGAACGTCAGGCCCACCGGTCGGCGCCGCGCGTGTGTCCAACTTCTGCGTCCGGCGGACTGATGAGTCGAATGGTTTGCGACGGATACGACTCTTTGCTCGGACGGAAGGGCGGTGCCTGGAGTGTGCAGTCATCTTCATGAACGCCGACCGACGCTTTAGCCCGCGATCAGCAATGCCGCCATGATCCCGAAGAACACAGCCATCGCGATCGTGATCATCCACAGCGGATTCGGCTCGCGTTCTTCGGGTGCCGCCCCTGCGTCGTCATTCGCGGCCGGACGTGGGCCAGCATGCGGGGGGAGGGTTGCGGGCGCACGCGCACTCGCGATCGTTGACGACGCAGGAGCGGCTTGAGGGGCCTTAGCGGGTGAACTCATATCCGGTCCTGAAAGCGTTCCGGAAACTGCTTGACGAGCGCATCAGCAATCGCATCCGAAATCACCAGCATGTGCTTGCGCATCGCATGCCAGGTCGCGGCTTCATCCTGAAAGTCCCGGGACGCGATCTGTTTGATCTGGGTCACGTGGTGTCCGCCATGCCCCAAGAGCAGGCTGTACACCGCTTCTTCAGGCAGATTCGGATTCGCTCCACTCAGAAACTTGGCGATTTCGCGGGCGTTACTGGTGAGATTCTCGACCGCCTTGTCCTGGCCAGACTTGGATTTCGCCAGCGTAGCGGTGTTGTAGTCACGAACCGCGCTCCAGTGTCCGGCGAGCAACTTGAGCAGTGCATCGGAGGCGGCTTGGCCGTAGAAAGGCGTGATCGTGCCGGCGAGTGCCTTGGCGTTTGCGAGGACTTCGGTCTCAGCAGCCTCGTGTTGCACCTCATCATTGGCGTGGACCGCGAGCACGTAGCTGCGAATCCAGAAAATATGCTCTACCCACAGATCCCGAAGCGCCATCTTGGTTTCGACGATCGAGGCCCGATCCGTGGCCGGCGTCGCCGCGGAGATTGTTTGAGGCACAACGAAGGCTGTCAGAATGAAGACCGGAATAGAGAGAAACGCAGAGACTTGATGGCGGTACATGTAGTCCTACTCCGTGCTGGCGAATCGGGCCGATTCGGCATCTGCGGAGCAAAGTACGGGCGCCGTCTCTATCAGACAAGCGAATAATATTGGTCTTTGATATCGGAAGTGTTGATGTAAGATTCCGCAGTAACGACGCTCGCAAGATTTCGTCCACGTTGCACGACTCGAATCACCTTACGCTCGAAGCACTATTGACGGCCGTCCGCGCTTGCCGCGTATGCGACGCGTATCTGCCGCTAGGTCCCCGTCCCGTACTGCGCGCATCTGCTACCGCCCGCATCCTCATTGTGGGCCAAGCGCCCGGAGCACGCGTCCACAAAACGGGCATTCCCTGGGATGATCCGAGCGGAGAGCGCCTGCGTGCCTGGATGGGCGTGAGCAAGGATGACTTCTACGACGAATCGCGAATCGCAATTATCCCGATGGGGTATTGCTATCCCGGTCGAGGCCGAGGCGGCGATCTGCCGCCGCGTAGCGAATGCGCGAAGTTGTGGCTCGAGAAGCTATTGGCCAGGCTGCCGTCGATCGAATTGACGTTGCTCATCGGTCAGCATGCGCAGCGCCACTTTCTCGGCCAGCGTCGTAAAGCGACTTTGGCTGAAACGCTGAAGGCATGGGCGCAATACGCCCCCGACTACATTCCGCTGCCTCATCCTTCGCCACGCAACACTCCATGGCTGCAGCGCAATTCCGGGTTTCAACAGGAACTCCTACCTGAACTGCGCAAGCGCATCGATGGGCTTCTCGGGCGCCGCGTAACTTAACCGACCTGCGACGATTCGTGCCGGCGAGGTGTATGGATGTACGACCGTGTGCTCGGAATCGAGGATATGCACCACTTCGAATCCTCGAGCGCGCAACACATCGGCGAGCAGCGCTCGGTGACACCGCCACCACACCGCTTCCGCACACATCAATGTCGTGCGTGCGGGCACTGCCACTTCGAGCAACGCAGTCAGACCGTCGGCAAACTCCGCGCTGGCCATGTGATCGGCGTAACCGCGAAACGAGAGGTTGCGCCAGCCGGTATTCGGGGAATCCGGACTGGGCCGTCGGCGGCCTCCAAGCCCGGGAAGCCAGTGATAGGCGATGCCATGCGCGGCGAGAGATGTGGCAAGTACGGCTGACGCATACTGGGGAGACCGACGCGATCCGGGAAAGCGCCGCACATCCGCAACCGCCTCGAGGCGGTAGTGCGCGAGCAGATCCAGGAACTCATTGAGCGGCCGAGTCGAGTGACCGATCGTCCAGATCTCCGCGCGTGCGGTTGCCTTGGTGCTACGACCTCGTCGTTTCGGCGAATCGTGCATTTTCAACGGAGTTTGTGCAGCGCCGAGCCCTTATGCATGGCGATGTGATCGGTCCGGTCACTCTTGATTTCGTACTGCGGCTCATCCTTGCTCGCGTGGCGGGGGTGCCCCTTGTACTCGGTATCGCGCGTATGAACTTTGATGATCCGGCCGCTGACCTTTCCGGCTTCGGAATTCCAGCGGACGTGATCGCCGACTTTGAATTTACGGCGGCGCAATGCGATCTCCGGCCTCTAGCGAGTTTCCAATACCTAATACAGGGCCGCATCAGTTGGATCAATGTGAATTACCCTGCGCTACGATTAGGCAAAGCCAAGCGGTCGAGAGTGACATGCGGCAGAGTCGCGCCAGCGGGTTCGTGCAAGCCGTCGGCAAGCCTGCGACTCCCGCGCCCGATCAGGGCAGCACATACTTCGAGTTATACGAAGCGTGGCGTTGCTTTTTTCCAATTGATCTAACGACGTCAGCAGGATACAAAGCACCTGCGGCAGGCCAGTCGATCGAGTGGGCGCTCTGGGCGACACGATCGACCGACACGTCGCGGGTGCGGCTTTCCCGTCGCGGTTTTTATTGGGCGGGGTCCGCAAAAAGGTAAATCACATCGAGGTATTGTCTTGTTTAGAGAAACCCGCTTTCGAGTGGAACCGGCCTCCCAGATTGGCGATGGGAGAACGCCGTCCACGGGCTCCTCTCGCTGCTCGTCCCGTCGCTCCCGGCGTGGCGGAGGCGTGAAGTCATTCAAGGAGGCGCTCGGGGCGCGCCGCAAGCGGCGCACGAGGAAGCTCGTGACGAGTTTCCCCGCGGAGCTGTTTCGCCCATTCCGGGTTCGTTGACGAGAAACACCAGCCCCGAGCCGTTTCGGATGGTCATGAGGAGAAAACAAGTGCCGATTCGATCGATTCACGTCACCGCTGAAGATATGCAGCGCCTGCGCAATATTCTGAGCGCGCGCGCTCGCACGTCGGTGCGCGATCACGTGCATCTCGAGTCGCTATGGGACGAGCTCGACCGGGCGATCGTCGTGAGTGCCGAGGAGGCACCCGCGGATGTCGTCACGATGCGCACGCGTGTGCGCATTCGGGACCTGGGATCGGGGCAGCAGGCGGATTACACCCTCGTGTATCCGTGGGAAGCGGATCCGGCTTCCAACCGAGTCTCGGTGCTGGCACCGCTCGGCACGGCGTTGCTCGGTTACCGGGAAGGCGATCGCATCGAGTGGCGCATGCCGGGAGGTGTTAGGCGGCTCCACGTCGAGCGGATTCTGCATCAACCCGAGGCGAAGGAAAGGGAGGCGCACGCGGCCTGAGGAATCCCTCGCTGCGTTGGCTGAGGAGGAGAACCGCTGAGCATCAAGGAGCAGGAGAAGTGAAGGAACTTTCGAGCGCCGCCGAACGGTGGCAAGAGCACATGACAAACCAGGTTGTCGCGAGACCGGGCTCACGATCGCCGTGGTCTTCCGGTAAACGGTATCTCAGTTCGCCCAGGGAGAGCTCGCCGAAGGAAGGCGTATCATTGAGGTCCGTCATCTCTGATACGACAAGCTCACGAGCCCTGATCGTGGACATCCAGAAAGCGATGAAGAACCCCGGCATCGTGTTCGGCACTCCCGAGGTGCTCGACGCGTCGACGGAACTGTCTGCGCAGCAGAAGCGCGCCATTCTCCTGCAATGGAAGGACCAGCTGCAGCAGCTGCTGATCGCGGACGAGGAAAGCATGCTGGCAGCCGGTGCCAGCACGGGCGCAAACGCCGACTGCCTGCGCCGCGTGACGGATACGCTGACACGGATCAATGCGGGGCTAAGCTGACGCGCGGCCCGCGGTGGCTGGTTTCATAGGCTGAGCGAATTCTCCAGCACGTCGATGCAAGCCATGGCGTTCAGGCCGCCTCCGCAGCGACGCGTCGGATCGTGTCCAGCGCGAGAGCGAGCGGCTCCGAATCCACCTTCGTCGGGAAACACAGATAGGCGGGAAGCCGGAATTCCGGTGCGTCTGGCACGCGATGCAAACGACCACTCAGCTCATGCTCGCGCAGCATTCGCGCCGGGAAGTAACCCGTGCCGCCGTGTACGAGAAGACGTTGCAGCCCGAGCCACCCGATATTGACGGTGAGCGCGGCACCCACGAAATTGGGGAACGCAAGGCTGTGTTGCGCGAAGAACTCGGCGCCCCAGTCCACATAGATGTAATCGCTCGCGGGCTCGCGCGGCGGATCCGCACGGCTCGAGATCATCACGAGTCGCTCTTCCAGCAGCGGTTCGACCGTGAGTCCCGGACGCGCCTGCGGCGTGTACATCACCCCGATGCTTGCGCGCCCTTCGATCAGAGCTTGCATCAAGTCTTCTTCAAAA
This sequence comes from Steroidobacteraceae bacterium, assembly GCA_035455565.1. Classification (GTDB taxonomy): domain Bacteria; phylum Pseudomonadota; class Gammaproteobacteria; order Steroidobacterales; family Steroidobacteraceae; genus DATBVX01. Next base: position 7,982 of record DATIEU010000466.1, read on the forward strand.
CCGATCAGCGCCCGCACGGCCACGTCCGGAGCCAACGACGCAAAGATCGGCAGCCAACGTAAAAGCAGGTCCTCCCATAGCCCAATGCGGCCCCCGACGGTCAGCGTCGCGCGAAATCCGCTGACGACGCCTATCTCCTGCCGCGCCTGCTCAACGGTGCGCGTCAACAGCGCAGCGTGTCGTTGAAATTGCCGACCGGCCGCGGTGAGCGTGGTCCCCGCCTTGTTGCGCACGAAGAGTTCGGCCCCGAGCGTTTCTTCCAGCCGCTGGATCCGCGTGCTCACCGTCGACTGCGTGACGTGCAGCCGATTGGCCGCCTCCACAAAGTTGCCGGTCGCGACGACGACAAGAAAGGTACGGGCGAGTTCGGTATCCATCGGTATTGTCGATATTGAGCACCGATTTTTGTCGCTTGTAAAATAAGTGACCGCGGCTAGGCTGGGGCTCGTCCAGATTTGGAGCCCCAATGAACCTGACATTGCCGCCTCTCCCCTACGCGCATGACGCCCTCGAGCCTTACATCTCGCGACGCACGTTGGCCGTCCATCATGGAAATCATCATGCCGCCTACGTAGCGAAGACGCGCGCTCTCATTCAGCGCACGCCTCTGGAATCCGCCGCCTCGCTCGAGGATGTGGTGCGGTCCAGTGCGTCGCAGGAGAAGGCGCTCTTCAACGCCGCTGCGCAGGCCTGGAACCACGGGTTCTACTGGCAGAGCATGCGTCCGCACGGTGGCGGCGAAGCGAAGGGCACCATCGCGAGCTTGATCGAAGAGTCTTTTGGAAGTCAGCGGGCCTTCAGCCAGCAGTTCATCACGGCGGCTGGCGACCAATTCGGCAGTGGATGGGCGTGGCTCGTACTCGATAAGGATCGACTGCGCATCGCGGCGACTTCCAACGCAGAGACGCCACTCACCACGACGCAAGTGCCGCTGCTGACGCTCGACGTGTGGGAGCACGCCTACTACCTCGACTATCAACATCGACGCCTGGATTACGTCGCGGCCTACCTGGGCCATCTCATCAACTGGGATTTCGCCAATCAGAATCTGGCACGCGCGCGGATTGACGTTGACGAATTCGTTGCAAGGAGACTGACATGCTGACACTTGAGGATGCGAGAACGGTCATTGCCGCCGCCGAAGAGAAGGCAAGAGAGCTCGAGCAGCCGATGAACATCGCGGTCGCCGACGCCGGCGGCAACCTGGTCGCGCACGTGCGCATGGACAACGCTTGGCTGGGCAGCATCGATATCTCGATCAAGAAGGCCTTCACCTCACGTGCCTTCGATGTCTCCACGAAAGAGCTGGCAAAGCTTTCCCAGTCAGGGAGCCAGTTCTTCGGCATCCATGCGTCCAACGAAGGTCGCGTGATGATCTTTGCGGGAGGCGTGCCGTTGAAACGCGCCGGCAAGGTCGTGGGTGCCATCGGAGTGAGCGGTGGCTCCGGTGATCAGGATCATGCGGTGGCAGAAGCGGGTGCCGCCGCGTTCGGTTGAAGTGAGCGAGGAGTAATCTCATGGCAAGCAATCGTGGAATCGCCTACGTCGGGCCGGGCAAGGTCGAGGTTCGAAGCATTGACTTTCCGAAGTTGATCGGACCAGGCGGGAGGCGATGCGATCACGGCGTGATCCTGAAGATCGTGACCACGAATATCTGCGGGAGCGATCAACACATGGTGAGAGGCCGTACCACGGCACCCGCGGGACTGATACTCGGTCACGAAATCACCGGCGAGGTGATCGAGGCCGGGCGCGATGTGGAATTCATCAAGGTGGGGGACCTCGTTTCCGTTCCCTTCAACGTGGCTTGTGGACGGTGCCGGAACTGCAAGGAACGCGCTACGGGTGTTTGTCTGAACGTCAACGCCGCGCGCGCGGGTGGTGCCTATGGTTACGTGGACATGGGGGGATGGATCGGCGGTCAAGCGGAGTACGTCATGGTCCCCTATGCCGACTTCAACCTCCTCAAGTTTCCGGACAAGGCACAGGCGCTGGAAAAGATACAGGACTTGACCTGTTTGTCGGACATCCTGCCGACTGGCTATCACGGCTGCATTTCGGCCGGCGTCACCACTGGATCGACTGTGCTGATCTCCGGCTCCGGACCGGTCGGCCTGGCCGCAGCCGCGTCCGCCTTTCTCCTGGGCGCATCAGTCGTCATGGTCGCGGACTTCAATAAGGAGCGACTCGCACAGGCGCGTTCGTTCGGGTGCGAAACGATCGATCTGTCCCAAGGGGGCACGATCGCAGAGCGAATTGAGCAGATCTTGGGAGTACCCGAGGTGGATTGCGCCATCGACTGTGTGGGCTTCGAAGCGAAGGGGCAGGACGGCGAGGATCAACCCGCGACAGTGCTGAATCAGCTGATGGAAGCAACACGTGCGGCAGGTGCGATCGGAATTCCCGGTCTCTACGTCACCGCTGATCCCGGCGCGCGCGACCGCGCTGCCAGGAGCGGCAATCTCAGCATTCGCCTCGGTCTCGGATGGGCCAAGTCGCACGCGTTATTCACCGGGCAGACCCCGGTCATGAAATACAACCGCGGCTTGATGATGGCGATCCTCCACAATCGCATTCACATCGCCAAGGCCGTCAACACGACGGTGATCAGCCTGGACAATGCGACGCTTGGCTATGCCGATTTCGATAAAGGCGCCGCCAGGAAGTTTGTCATCGATCCCCACAACAGCCTGAAGAAGGCGGCCTGAGGGCTGGCATAGAGTCGCCAATAAGAAGGGGTACGTAATGGCGCATGCGACAGAGCTCGCTGGACCAGACTTCGCAATCGGTATCGCGATGTCCGAACTGCCCGACAACATGCCGGTCCTCGGGCATGCACGAGGCAAGGCGCTGGTGCTCATCCGCAAGGGAGCCGAGGTGCGCGCACTCGACGCGACCTGCTCGCACTATGGGGGCCCGCTGGCCGAAGGACTTGTCGTCGGGGAAACGCTGCGCTGCCCCTGGCATCACGCGTGCTTCGATTTGCGCACCGGTGAGGCTGTGGGCGCGCCGGCCCTCAACCCGATCGCATGCTATGAAGTGGAGCGACGTGGCGGGCGCGTCGTCGTTGGACAAAAGAGACCCCTGCTTGCAGCGAAGTCACCGCCCCGTTCCCCCGCTTCCGTGGTCATCATCGGCGCCGGCGCCGCAGGCGCGGCTGCGACCGAACGTCTTCGGGATCTCGGCTACCGGGGTCCGATCACGCTGATTGGAGATGAACTATCGGGTCCCGTAGACCGACCCAATCTGAGCAAGGACTACCTGGCCGGCTCGGCGCCTGAAGAGTGGGTGTTGTTGCGTACCCCGGAGTTCTACGAACAGATAAACGTCGCTCTCAGACCGGGCGATGCTGCTGTCGAACTGAACTCCGAACGCAAGACGGTCACGCTCAAGAGCGGAGCGGTGCTCTGGTATGAGGCTCTGCTGCTCGCCACGGGGGCGGAGCCAGTACGCTTGCCGATCGAAGGGGCCACGCTACCCCACGTGTTCACGCTGCGTACGCTGGCTGACTCTCGAAGCATCATTGGGGCAGCAAAGGCGGCTCGCCGCGCGGTCGTCATCGGCTCGAGCTTCATTGGACTCGAGACCGCCGCCTCGTTGCGGACGCGCGGCCTCGAGGTGTATGTCGTGAGTCGTGACTCGCTACCGCTCGAACGTGTATTGGGCCCGCAACTCGGCCGATTTGTGCAGCACCTCCACGAAGAGCACGGCGTGCACTTCCATCTGTCCGCGAATCCACGCGTGATCCATCCACACGCGGTCGAGCTCGACGATGGCCGCATGCTGGCGGCGGATCTTGTGGTGCTCGGTGTGGGAGTGCGGCCGCGCATCGGGCTGGCAGAGAAGGCAGGGCTCACGGTCGAGGATGGAATCGTGGTTGATAGCTTCCTGCGCACCAGCGCTCCGGGGATCTGGGCTGCGGGCGACGCGGCGCGCTATCCGGAGCTGCGTCTGCAGACCGCAGTGCGCATCGAGCACTGGGTGCTCGCCCAGCGCCAGGGCCAGGCTGTCGCTCGCGACATGTTGGGTCTCGGCGCACCCTTTCGCGACGTTCCGTTTTTCTGGAGTCAGCATTATGACGTCACGCTCGCATACGTGGGGCACGCCACTGCAAAGGACGTCATCGAGCTGAACGGTAGTCTCGCAGACCGTGATGCGACCGTGGTCTACCGCCGCGCTGGGCGTACATTGGCCGTTGTCACCATCGGGCGCGAGCGCCAGAGCCTCGCGATCGAGGCGGCCCTGGAGCGTGAGGACAACGCCGCGGTCGAAGCACTATTGCGGGCGTGAGTTTGGCCGAACAGGAGCCGAGTCTACTCTCCCGCGTGGCACGCCCGAAGTCGATCGTCCTGCGCACCCGGTAAGACGCCTCACGGTTTGCATGCCGTAAACGATCGCCCGCAACGACACGAACAAGTCCTGCCTTTGCTTGGGAGGCTGAGCCCGCCTGCTTCGCGCTGCGTCGGTGACATCTCGCAGCATCAACACTTTGCTCGACACGTCCGGAATTCATCCGCAGCAGTGCCGCGACTGAAGGAGTGATGCGCGCCGCTGCGATGTGCGACGTCCGATCATCGCGGTTTGCGCTCGCCTCAAGTGCAAAACGTTACGAGTGAGGCGTCGCGACTTGCTATCGATCGAATCGATATCAGACCCTAACATTCTTCGCTTGTCTGATATCGAGATCATTCCTACGCTCCTTCCGAAGTCTTTTTGACCATTTGTGGTTTTGAGTCGTTGCGCATCTGCGCGGAAACAGAAAGCGGAGCACGTCATGAGATTCGAATTGCGATCCCTCCTCGTTGGAATAGCAGCCCTTGCCGCGACAGTTGCGTCGGACTCGGCAATCGGTGACGCCGATCTCGAACAAAAGATGAGCGATCCGGCGAACTGGGCCGCGCAGGCTGGTGACTACGCCAATCACCGCTGGAGCGATCTGAAGCAGATCAATGCCGGAAACGTCGACCAACTGCAGGTGTCGTGGACCCTGTCCACCGGAGTACTACGCGGTCACGAGGGTTCGCCCCTTGTTATCGGCGACACGATGTACGTCCACACGCCGTTTCCAAACAACGTATACGCCGTGAACCTGAAGGACCAGACGTTCAAATGGAAGTACGAACCAAAGCAGGACGCGGACGTCGTGCCGGTCATGTGCTGCGACACCATTAGTCGCGGTCTTGCCTACGGTGACGGCAAGATCTTCCTACAGCAAGCGGACACGACCCTGGTCGCGCTCGACGCGAACACCGGCAAGCTCGTGTGGTCCGTGAAGAACGGCGACCCGAGGATCGGCGAGACCAACACCAATGCACCGCACGTCTTCAAGGACAAGGTCATCACCGGCATCTCCGGCGGTGAGTTCGGTGTACGTGGTCGCCTGATCGCGTACGACCTCAAGACAGGTAAGAAGATCTGGACCGCATGGAGCACTGGCCCAGACAACGAACTGCTGTTCGATCCGGCAAAGACCATGACGTGGACCAACGGCAAGATGGCGCCGGTCGGCAAGGACTCTTCGCTCAAGACCTGGCAGGGGGACCAGTGGAAGCTCGGCGGCGGCCCGACCTGGGGCTGGTACTCCTACGACCCGAAACTGAACCTGGTCTATTACGGCAGCGGCAATCCGGGCACATGGAATTCGGCGCAGCGTCCCGGCGACAACAAATGGTCGATGACCATCTTTGCGCGTGACCTCGACACGGGCGTAGCGAAGTGGGTCTACCAGATGACGC
>DATIEU010000467.1:0-2869 GCA_035455565.1 Steroidobacteraceae bacterium
TAGGCGCGAGGAGCTGAGGAGGACGAATGCATACGCGTCGCAAACTGCTCATCGTGCTCGCCGCCACGCTACTCGCCCCGCGGGTCCCATTTGCACAAGCGAAGAAGCAGCCAGTGCTGATCGGCTGGCTGAGTTCGAATACCCGCGAGATGCAGGAGCCTGCGTTTGCTGCGTTCAAGTGCGTATTTCGGTGAATGTGACCGCCGATTTCGGCGCAACGTGACCGCGCGTTTCGGTTTATCGTGACCGTGCATTTCGGCATCGTGACCGACGCAGAAGCGCTCGGTGTTGCGCGCGTTCGGATTGTAGCGGTTGGAATCGGCGTCAGTTCATGTTTTGCATCTCCCGGATCAGGCTGTGAGGTCATAGCGGCGCGGTGTTGATCGCCGGCATCAGTGCGCAGAGCTTGCGCTGCGCTCTTTGGCGGGCGGTTTCTTTGAAGTCGTGGCGCCGGCGGGCTTTCTGAGCGATTCACCGCCGAGTTCGACCCGGTGCACGCGTTGCAAGACCCGATCGAGGATCGCGTCGGCGATGGTGGCATCGCCAATCCAGGCGTGCCAATGGTCCACCGGGAGCTGCGTGGTGATGACGGTGGCCTTCTGAGCGGCGCGATCGTCGATGATCTCGAGCAGATCGGATCGCGTGGTCGGATCGAGGCTGGCGATTCCCCAATCGTCGAGGACCAGCACCTCGGTCTTGGCGAGTTGCACGAGCCATTTGCCGAAGCTGCCGCTACCGTGAAGCGTCCGTAGCCGATCCGGTAGACGCGGCACGCGCAGGTAGAGCGCGCTGTGACCGCGACGGCAGGCGTACTGGGCGAGCGCGCATGCGAGCCAGGACTTGCCCACGCCCGTGGGGCCGGTGAGCAGGATCGTATCGCCCTGGGCGATCCAGTCCGAGAGCGCGAGGCTCATGAAGGCTTTACGCTCGATGCCGCGTCCTGAGCGGTTATCAAAGTCCTCGATCGCGGCGCGGGGGAATTTGAGCTGCGCGTTCTGCAGAAGCCGCGTTTGTTTGCGCTCGTTACGGACATTGACTTCGCGATCGACGAGCATCGCCAGGCGCTCCTCGAAGCTCATGGCGTGGATGTCGGGCTGGCGCATCTGCTCTTCGAGCGCGTCGGCGAATCCATGCAGTTTGAGTGTCCGGAGTTGTTCGAGGGTGTTGTGGTTAAGCATGATGGTTTCCTTGCGAATCATTGGTAGTAATCGGGACCGCGCACGTTGGCGTGCTCGGGGCTGGTCCACTCGGTGCTGGAGGCATCGACGCGGTCGCGATTGTTGATGAGAATCTCGCGCACATGACGGTACTGGCAGGCGCCAAGGGAGAGCGCAACCTGGCAGGCAGCTTCCAGGCGGGCGGCGCCAAAGCGCTTGGCGAGTCCAAGAAGGCCAAGACAGGCGCGGTAGCCGTGCTCGGGGTGCTTGTAGCGCTCGAGCAGCCGCCGGATAAGCTCTGCGGTGGCCAGGCCGATCCGAGCGCCCCAATCGATCAGGCGCTGCGGGGTCCACTCGAGGTGCGCCCGGTGCGCCGCGGGCATGTGCTCGGTGACGGTGCTGAACTCGCCGCGCCGATTCGAGCGCACGTGGCTGGCGACGCGTTGACCGCGGGCGAGCAGCTCCACGGCGCGAGCGGTGATGCGTGCATCGAGCCGCTGGCCGACAAAGGCATGCGGGACGCTGTAGCGATGCCCATCGATCTCGACGTGATAGTCGATGTGGACCTTCACGGTCTTGAACCGAGCGAGCTCGTAGCGGCTTGCGGGTAGCGCCATGAGCGCCGGGCGATCGATTTCGGCGAACACGCTCGCCCGAGAGCCGGGCAGTTTCTGGAATGCGCGCTCGTTCAACGCCGGCAGCAGCGCTGCGATCGCGCGATCGAGCGCGTGGACGTTGGCGAAGCGCTCATGGCGAAGCCGCGCGAGAATCCAGCGGGTGACCACCTGTACGGCCGATTCTGCGGCGGCCTTATCGCGCGGGGAACGTGGCCGTGCTGGGAGCACTGAAGTAGCGTAGTGGCGAGCGAAATCAAGTACAGTGTCATGCGCTCGCGGCTCATAGCGATCCGGATCGGAAATCAGTGCCCGCGGGTTATCTGGGACGATCAGCTGAGGCACCCCGCCATAAAAGGTCAGCGCCCGCGTCATCGACTCGATCCAGTCCTCGAGTCGCTCGGTCTCGGTGGCTCCAGCAAAGGTGTAGCTTGAAGCACCAAGCGCGGAGACGAACACGTGCCCGCTGCTGCCATCGGTGAGCGGCACGGTCGAGCCGGCGAAGTCAATGAACAGCTTCTCGCCCGCGCGCCGGTGCTGGCGCATCGAGCGCTTCAGGCGCGCGGCGAAGGCCTTGTAGTGCTCACAGAACTGCGTGTAGCGCCACGTGCGTTCCTCGGCGTGCTCGGCAACGTATTCCTCCCACAGCAGCAGCAGGGTCACGCCCTTGCGGCTGAGCTCCTGGTGGATGCGCCCCCAGTTCGGCTCGACATAGGGCGCAACAGTTGCCGAGCGCGGCAGCAGCCGCGCCAGCACCTGGCGTTCATCCCAGCCCCGCACCGTCACCCAATCGAGCCCCGCGGCCGTGGCGAGTCCGACGTACTTGGCAACGACGCCCTTGGACACCGCCAGTGCGGCGGCAATTTGCTCGTGGGAGAGCTTGCCCTCCCATTTCAATCGAATGATGTCCTTGATCATGCGTAAAGCCATTCTTGGTTTCGGCACTGTCGCTCCCGGGGCAAAAAAATCGCCGAGAGTACAGCCCTTGAAATGGATCTTTACGCAACACCGATCGGTTCTCGTCGAGCTCCAGAATCCAGAAGCTCAGACCGTCGGTCACGATCGGCCGAAATCGCCGGTCACGATACCGAAATGGTC
>DATIEU010000468.1:0-14281 GCA_035455565.1 Steroidobacteraceae bacterium
TGCTGCCGGACGGCAATCACGTGCAGTGGCCGATGCCGAGCGTTGAAACGATGACAGATCCAAAAAAGGTGGGCACCGCCTACGACACCTGGCAGGCACACGTCACGGCTCGCCTCGAAGCACAGTGGGTCGACGAGATGGGCGAGTCTCACAGCAAGAGTTGCGTGGCGGACTATCAGAAGCCCGCGAAAGTCGGCGTTCTGATCCAGCCGATGGCGCCCACCTATGCGGTGTCAGTCACCGCCCCGGAGATGGACTTCACGTGCACCGGCGATGACGGAGGGCCCGGACCGGGCAAATATCTCCAGCAGCCGCCCTTCAACGTGCCGGGTCAGCGCGGAGCGCCCGGTCCTGTCAACGGCACCAAAACCTTCAACGTCGAGCCGTACACGGTCACGGTCGGCTACCAAATGGCGCCAAAGTAGGGAGCGCGCCTACATCACCACGCTGACGACTTTTTCTTCCGTGCACGCCTCGAGGCCGCGGAATCCCAGCTCGCGGCCGATGCCGCTGCTCTTGAAACCGCCCCACGGCAGGCGCGGATCGATCGCACCCCAGCTGTTGATCCATACGGTTCCCGCACGCACGCGTGCGGCAATCGAATGTGCCGCGTTGATGTCGCGCGTCCAGACGCAGGCTGAAAGGCCATAGCGCGTAGCGTTGGCGAGCCGCACGGCCTCTTCCACGTCGTCGAAAGGCATGATGGCCCCGACGGGTCCAAAGATCTCTTCCTGCGCGATGCGCATGTCGTTGTTGACGCCCGACAGGATCGTCGGCTTGAAGAAGAAGCCCTTGGCGCCCAGGCGATCGCCGCCTGCAACCACCTTCGCTCCCTCGCCCACGCCGAGTTTGACGTAGCCGCTGACACGCTCGAGCTGCTTCCTGCTGATGAGCGTGCCCATGTTGGTGTCCGGGCTGAAGGGATCGCCCTGCTTGACGCTGGCAGCCGCGCCCGCGAGACCGTCGAGGACCTTCTCGTAATTGGAGCGGTGCACGAACACACGCGTGCCGGCCGCACAGATCTGTCCCGAATTCGCGAACAGTCCCATGGCCACGCCACCGATGGCGCCGTTCAAATCCGCGTCCGCCAGCACGATGTGCGGTGTCTTGCCACCGAGCTCGAGGGTCACCCGCTTGAAGGTATCTGCTGCGACTTTCTGGATCTCCCGGCCGACTTCGGGACTGCCCGTGAAGCTGATCTTGTCGATGCCGGGATGACGCGCGATCGCAGCTCCCGCGATTTCGCCGACGCCGGGCACGACGTTGAAGACGCCGGCCGGTATACCCGCCTCCTCCATGAGTTTTGCGATGTGCAGCGTCGACAACGGCGCTTCCTCGGACGGCTTCATGACCATCGTGCAGCCCGCGGCCAGGGCCGGCGCAAATTTCCACGCCGCAATCATGGTGGGCGCATTCCACGGCGTGATCGCACCGACCACGCCCACGGGCTCGCGCACCGTGTAGCTGAACGCCGGGCGACCGAAGACACCGGCCGTGGGGATCGTTCGTCCCTCGATCTTGTCGGCCCATCCCGCGAAGTAGCGCACCGTGTCGATCGTCATCGGTATATCGAGCATGGTGGGCTCGAACAGGGGCTTGCCGACGTTGGCGGACTCGAGCTTCGCGAGATATTCCTTGTCGCGTTCGAGCAGATCGGCGAGGCGGTTCAGCAGCCGTGCGCGCTGCGACCCGGGCATCTTGGACCACTCGCCGCCATCGAACTGCGCACGCGCGGCCTTGACCGCGGCATCCACGTCCTTCGCCGAGCCCGCCGCGACCTTGCTCAGTACCGCCTCGGTCGCCGGGTTGATGACGTCGAGCGTCGCGCCGTCGCTGGCGTCAGTCCATTTTCCGTTGACATACATGTGGCGAAAGCCGGTGCCCGGGGTGGCTGCGGATTGAGCTGAGGTAGCCATGACGCTCTCCAGTGTCGCGAGGAGCCGCGTGCCCGTGGCGCCTCCGCGTTGGATGAAAGGGATCGAATGGGATTGGGGATTGTATAGTATCCGCGGGAGCCCGGCGTCCTTGGCGATCGTCTCAATGAGTGCAGCGGCCACGCCCGATGTCAGAGATGCGGCGCAGCTGGCGCGCGACTTCGACCTGCGTCATTTGCCGGCCGATTTCTACGACAACCCGTTCCCCTACTACGCCGCGCTACGTCAGTACGAGCCGGTCAAGCGCCTCCCCGGCGGCGGCTACCTGCTCACGCGCTACCGCGACGTGGAGTTCGTCTACAAGAACCCCAAGCTCTTCAGCTCCGACAAGAAAGAAGAGTTCCGGCCCAAGTACGGCGACACGCCGCTGTACGAACACCACACCACCAGCCTGGTGTTCAACGATCCGCCCTTGCACACGCGCGTGCGCAAGCTGATCAACGGAGCGCTCATCCCGCGCGCCATTGCGGAGTTGCAGCCCGGACTGATCGCTCTCGTGGATCGACTGATCGCGGCCATGGCGGAAAAAGGCGATGCCGACCTGATCGAGGACTTCGCGAGCGCGATCCCGGTCGAAATCATCGGCAATCTTCTCGACGTACCGCACGCGCAACGCGGTCCGCTACGCCGCTGGTCGCTCGCGATTCTCGGTGCGCTCGAGCCCGTGGTGACTCCGGAAGCGGCCACGCGTGGGAATGACGCAATCCGCGAGTTCACCCTCTGCCTGGACTCCCTCATCGCGGACAGACGCGCACGCCCCGGCAATCCGGAGCGTGACGTGCTGACGAGGCTCATCCAGGGAGAGGATCAGGGCGAGCGGCTGAGCGCGAAGGAGCTCGTGCACAACTGCATCTTCCTGCTCAACGCGGGTCATGAAACGACGACCAACCTGATTGGCAACGCGCTCGTAGCGCTCGCGCAGAATCCCGACCAGAAGGGCGCGCTGCTCACACGACCGGAGCTGATCACGAGCGCGGTGGAGGAAGTGCTGCGACTCGAGAGCTCCAATCAGCTCGGCAATCGCATCACGACGCAGCCGGTGTCGATCGAAGGCCACGCCATCGACGGCCACACCTCGATCACGCTGTGCATCGGCGCTGCGAACCGCGATCCCGAGCGCTTCCCGGATCCCGACCGGATGGACATCACGCGCTCGCCTAACCGGCATCTGGCCTTCGGCTCGGGGATTCATCAATGCGCCGGCATGAGCCTGGCGCGGCTCGAAGGCAGCATCGCGATTGCCCGTTTCCTCGAGCGCTTCCCGCGCTACGAGCTCAGCGGGACGCCGACGCGCGGCGGCCGCGCGCGGTTTCGCGGTTTCCTGAAGATTCCCTGCCGGGTCGAGCCCTGATTACCAGCGATACGACACCGTCACGCCGTACTGGCGCGGCGGTGCGTAAACCTGCTCGATGAACCCCAGCAATCCCAGGTCGAGGTTATAGATGCGGTACTCCTCGTCGGTGAGATTCTTCACCCAGACCGCGATCCCCAGCCCCTTGTCGCCCATGTCGTAGGAAATGCGTCCGTTCCACACGGAATAGGACGATTCGAAGGAGGCATTCGAGTTCGTGCCCTCCAGGAACTGATCGTCGTTCCACTGGCCATCGAGCTGCACCGCGAGCTCGCCGCCCAGCGCGGACCAGCCGTAGCGGCCCAGCACATTGAGGCTGAGCTCGGGCGCCGTCGGGAAGTCGACGTCGGTGATCACGCCGCCGAACACGTCGGGTACGGCTTCGACTTCCGAATCGATGTATGCGGCGCCGACCATGAAGTCCAGGCCATCGGTCGGCGACACGGTGAACTCGAGCTCGCCGCCCATCGACTCAGCATCGGAGTTCGTCACCTGCGGAGTCAGGTTGAAGATCGAGAACGCCTGGTAGTCCTTGTAATCGTAGAAATACACCGCGCCATTCAGGCGGGCGCTGCCACCCATGAAATCCGTCTTGAACCCGAGCTCGTAGGAATTCAGTTTCTCGGGATCGTGCTTGAGATCCTCCTCGGCGACGAAGCCGAGCGGATCGAGCGACCAGTTGCCGCCTTTGATACCTCGGTTGTACGCCAGGTAGACGAGCGCATCGTCCGAGGGCTTGAAGTTGAGCTGCACCCTTCCGGCCCAGTCGCCGTAGTCGATCGTATCGATGCCGGGTGTAGTCAGGTTGTCTACGTTGAAGACCTCGGTGGGCGGCAGTCCCTGCGGCACGTCCTCGAGCACGCGGCGGAGGTCCAGGTCCTTGTCGTCCTGGGACCAGCGCGCTCCGAGGATCAGAGTCCAGGCGGATGCCAGGTCGTACTCGACCTGGCCGAAAACGGACCAGTTGCGCGAATCGACGACACCGAAAATCGATTGCTTCTGGGTTTCGCTGGGGCTGCCAGTCACGCCGCTCAGAATCGCGGCGCCCTGCACCGACTGAAAGGTATCCCAGGTCATGTCGAGGTAGTACCCGCCCACCTGCCAGCGGAACGGTCCCTCGGAGTTGGCGAGACGCAACTCCTGCGACACCTGGTCGTATTCGTTGATGGTGTTGTAGGGGAAGAATACCAACCCGCCGGCCGAGTCTTCGACGTAGAACTTGTCCATTTCCATCCAGTTGGTGATGGAGACGAACTGCATGCCGCCGTCGAGATTCGCAGTGATCGTGCCGGTGGCCGTAGTCATCTCACGATCCATGAACGGTTGGCGGTTTTCGATCCTGGGATCGCCGCTCAGCGCAAAGGGATCGCTCGCGCTGAAGTGGTGAAAGCCGTCGCCGGTGATCGGCGTGCGCGGGAAGTCCTGCGCCGGGCCCACTGGGCCGTTGACGGGATCGAACAGGAACGCATCGTCGAATGCGGCCACGCCCGTGTTCGGATCGATGCCCACGAAGGATACGATGTACACGCCTGTCGGCACGTCATCGTCCTTGGCATAGGACGCCGTCAGATCGACGAGGACATTGTCACTCGCATCGAGCTGCAGGTTGCCGCGCACTGCATAGCCATCGGCGCCGTTGGTGTCGCGACCGGTGGCGTCTATCCCAAACGCACTCCCCGGCTCCACGTACCCGTCCGATTGTTCCCAGCGTCCCGAGAGTCGCCCGCGCGCGTTCTCCGAGAAAGCGCCGCCGAACGCGCCCTCCACAGAATAGGCGCCGAAATCCCCGGCGATCGCTTCGACGTAGCCGTTGCCCTCTTCCTCGACCGCCTTGTGAGTCACGTATTGGATTACGCCGCCCGTGGCATTGCGGCCGAACAACGTGCCCTGCGGGCCGCGCAGCACCTCGACGCGCTCCATGTCGAAGAGCTGCATGTTGAGCGCATTCATGCTGGCGACGTACGCCCCGTCGAGATACACAGCGACCGGCGCTTCGAGATTGTCCTGGAAGTTGTTCTGCGAGACGCCACGCAGGCTGAACACCGTGAAAGCCGGTGAGAAGGAAAAGAGGTGAAGGCCCGGTACCTGCTGCGTGATATCGACCGTATTCTTGATGCCCAGCTCCTCGAGCTGCCGCGCGGAGAACGCGGAGATCGAAATGCCGACATCCTGAGCACTCTCGTCACGCTTCTGTGCGCTGACGATGACCTCTTCGATCGCAGCGCCCCGCGCCGCGATGGGCAGCAATTGCAGCGCCGCCAACAGGACAAGGAACAAACGCACCTGCGATGCCGAGTTCATGTTCTTTCCCCCGCGAATGCACCGACCCCTCATCGGTGACGAGAAGATAGCAGGCCGTCGGAGTGAACAGGTAGTTCCGCGGGGATTGCACGATCATGCCAGTCGATCGGCGACGTCCCGTCCTACACGTAGCCCGCTTTCGATCGCGCCGTCGATGAAGCCGCGCCAGCCATTGGCGATATCGGACCCGCAAAAGTGGACGTTGCCTTCGGAGCGTTGCAGCTCGCGAAGATCGCCGGTCAACACCCCCGGCCGATACATGCACCAGGTACCCCGGGACCAGGGATCGCTGTTCCAGTCGTGACCGAAGAACTCGAGGAGCTCGGCATCCGGAACAAATGCGCGCACCGCCTCGCGGACGGCCCGCTCGTCGGCAATGTCGAGCAGCTTCGGACTGGGGCCGAAGCCCACCAGGAGCTGGCTGCCCCGGTCGTCGTACTCGGTCCACAGGAAGTTGAGGGGCATGTCGTGCGTGCCATGACCGAGGAATATCGGGGAAGCAGTCTTGATCCGCGCGTAGACCTTGGTGCCGGAGCCGGTGTGCCGGGCGCGGCTCACGCGCTGCTTGGTGGCCGAGAGCGCAGGACTGAAGTCGATGTCGACGACGCAGTTGAGCGGCACCGCGACGACGGCAGCACGCGCGCTGAACTTCGTCCCGTCGCGTGTGACAACCGTGACGACGCCGCCTTCCTGCTGGCTCACGGCCGCGACGGGACTCTCGAGCTTCAACACGGCGCGGCTGTCTGCCTGCATGCGATCGATCAGGCGGCGTGTGCCGCCATCGATGCGATAGCGCGCGAGGTTGTCCCACAGGCGCCAGATGTTGAGCCCGCCGAGCGCATACCAGCGCAACTGGTCGAGATAGCTGCTCGCATCGGGCGAGGAATGTCCGTTGATGCCGGCGAATGAGAGCGCCAGACCTTTCTGCACCGGCGGCAGATTGAGACGCTCGATGGCCGCGGCCGCCGACGTCGCATCGAGCTTTTCGAGTCCCTTCTTGAACAGTGGATCGTAGGGGCGTGGGAATGCCTCTGCTGCCGGTCCGTAGAAGGCATTCGTCATCGGTTCCATCAGCGCCGCGTACGCTTGCATGTCACCATCGATCCGCTTGCCCTGGTCCATCCAGATGGCGCGCGTCGCGGCGGCTGAAGCGCTCTCGGCGAGCGACAAGCTGTAACGCGTGACTTCCGACCAGACATGCGGCTGCAGCCAGCCGACCCAGGTGCCGCCCATCTCGATGTCATGTCCAGCCTTCGGGGTGGTGAAGGTTCGGCCTCCGAGCCGCGGCCGCGCTTCGAGCAGCAGCGTGCTCAATCCGCGCCAGCTCAATTCGCGCGCCGCCGTCACCCCCGCAAACCCGGCGCCGACGACAATGGCATCGTAGCGGTCGGCTGGCGCGGTGCGTTCGCCAGCCACTTCCGCTGCCGGCGTCAAGCTCGGCTGGGCGAAGGTGCTTGCAGCGAGAGTCATGCTCACGCCACGGACAAACTCACGGCGGCTGCGCGCGGTCGGCTTGGGTGTCGGCTTCACGGTGGTATTCTCCCGGAGCGCGCCCGCAATATACCTGCCAACACGCAGCGATGCCCCGTCCCGCCGGCCGACACAGCTCGTCTTACTTCGCGAGTCCCACCTTCGCATTCGTGCCGCCGCCGGAAGTGCGCGGTGAAATGAGGACGCACGACGTGGTCGTCGTTGGTGCGGGCCCGGTCGGCCTCACCGCGGCGCTGGAGCTCGCGCGCCATGGCGTGCGCTGCGTGGTGGTCGATGACAAGGGCACGCTGAGCGAGGGCAGCCGTGCCATCTGCATCGCGCGCCACAGCCTCGAGATCATGCAGCAGCTCGGGCTTGCGGAGCGCTTCGTCGCCAAGGGCCTTGGCTGGACCCATGGCACGTCGTACTACGGCACGCACCCGGTGTATCGCCTCGAGATGCCGCATTCGGCGGACGAGCGTTTCTTTCCCATGTACAACCTCCAGCAGCAATACATCGAGCAGTTCCTCGTCGAGGCCGCGACGCAGAGTCCGCTGATCGACCTGCGCTGGCAAAGCCGCGTCACCGGAGTCGAGCTCGTAGACTCGGGGGCGCAGCTCACGATCGACACGCCCGCGGGTTCGCACCGGCTGAACGCGCGCTACGTGCTGGCGGCAGATGGCGCGCGCAGCGTCATCCGACATCGGCTGGGGCTCAAGTTGCAGGGCGACGCCTACGAGGGGCGCTACATCATCGTCGACATCCGCATGGCTTCGAGCTATCCGACGGAGCGGCGGGCCTACTTCGACCCCCCGGCCAATCCGGGCGCGACGGTGCTGATCCACAAGCAGCCGGATGACATCTGGCGCGTCGACTATCAGCTGCGCGACGACGAGTCGGAGCAGGAAGCGTTGCAGGAGAGCAATGTCCGCAAGCGCGTAGATGCGATTCTCCGCATGATCGGCGAGCGTGCAGACTGGGATCTCGAGTGGTGGAGCCTGTACAAGGCCTATTCACTGGCGCTCGATGATTACCGCCACGGCCCGGTGCTCTTCCTCGGCGACGCCGCGCACCTGGTGCCGATCTTCGGCGTGCGCGGTCTCAATTCCGGGCTGGCGGATGCGGTGAATGCGGCGTGGAAGCTGGCGTACGTGATCCAGGGTCTCGCTGCCGCGAGATTGCTCGACAGCTACTCGAGCGAGCGCCGCGGCGCGACGCTCGATGTCTTTGCCAACGCCGCCAGGAGCACCCGTTTCATGACGCCGCCCACGCGGGGCTACCGCCTGCTTCGCGATGCTGCCCTGTCTCTCGCCGTGCATCACGAGGCGACTCGCCCGCTCGTGAATCCTCGCCAGTCGAGCCCCTACACCTATGCGGACAGTCCGCTGACGGCACTGCGCGAGCGCGATCGCGAATTTCGCGCGGGCCCGGTGGCTGGGGGCGCGCTCGTCAACCGCCGGCTCGGGCCCGATCGCTATCTCCTCGATCGTCTCGGCAGCGGTTTCAGCGGCGTGTACTTCAGTGAAGACGGTAATGTGCCGGCCACAGTCGACGGTCTGTTTCGCGATCTCGCGATAGGACAGGAGATTTTTCAGCCCATCGTCATCAGTCGCGCAACGCCGGGTGAAGCGGATACCTTCACGGCGTACGGGGCGACGAACGGGACCCTCTACCTCGTGCGTCCCGATCGCCACGTCGCAGCCCGGTGGCGGCAAGTGGTTCCCGACGAGGCGCGAGTCGTCTTCAGGCAGGCACTGGGAGAGTGAGACACATGCAAAGGATGTTGTCGGAAGCAGATCTCGAGCGGGCCTATGACCTGATCGCACAAGCCGTGGATCGCGCCGGACCGGCGCGCGAGTCCGACTTCCTCGCGCGCCTCGCGCTCGCACTCAGCGCGCAATTGCCCGGCATCGATCGGCTGGTGGAAGCGATTCGCGCAGCAGAACAGCCCGTGTCGCGCTGACTACCGGGCTTCGCTCAGGACCCTGGCGCGCGTAGGGCCGATCTCGAGCAAGGGCCGCGTGCGCGCTGTCGCGACCTCAGTCGCGGTGAACGGCCGCGTCGTCTCGGCAGCCTCGGCATCGCTGAATTCCCGGATCGCCCAGTTGAGCACCGCAGCGAGCTCCTCTGAGGACAAGCTCGACTGCGTGACGCCTGGTACGCGTAACACGTAGTCGCGGCCGAGCTCGCCTTGCGAAATTCGAGACAACGTGCCGCGCAGCGACGGCACCTGGCCCTCGAGTCCTGCACCGTCCTCGCCGTGGCAACCCATGCAGTGCAGTTGATAGTGCTGCTTCGCGCGCGTCGGTGAATCCGCTAACGCCAACGCGCCCAGTAGCATCAATGCCATCAGTAGCACGGGGCGCATCTAACGCTTCTTCTCGACCACGCCCACGATGCGCGACACCGTGCAGTGATAGGGAATGTTGGCCTTGCTGCCGATGCACCAGTTGAGATCGTTCGCCTGTTGTGGCCGGTAGATCGGCCGGTCGCCTTCGTTGCGATTGCAGAGGCAACGGCCGCAGGAGCTCTTGCCGCAGCAGTCGTTGTAGGAAACGATGTAGTCGTTGCCGTCGCTCGCGTTGCGGCAGGTTCCGACCCAGGTGACGGGCGCCGGCTCGGTTCCGGGCGGGCATGTGGTCACCGACCCTCCGCAACAGGCGCACAGGAACCCGTCGATGGCGCAGTAGCGCCAGTACTCGCAAGTGGCGGGATCGCCCTCCTCCTTCACCACCGCCTGCCCGCGCGCCACCGGCAGGAGCGGCAGCGACGCTGTGCCCACCAGTAACACGCCGAGCTTGCGGATCACGCTGCGACGCGAAGTGGTCTTCGCGAGTGAGCGACTCAGGCGTTCCACCAGCGAATCGAATTGTTGCATGCCGATCCCCCTGCGCCAGCGCGACTATGCGACTTCGCGCGATTGCGCTTGCAGATACTCCTGCAGCGAGCCGACGCCGCGAGCCCGCGCCTCGAACAGGCTGTCGAGATGCTCGCGCGAATTCACCAGCCCGCTCGCGCGCACCACGCCGCCACCATCGAGCAGCACGGCGTAGGGCAGTCGCCCCGCTCCGTAGGCGAGCCCGAGCGGTTCCGAGAGCACGTAGACGAATTCACCCAGTCCTTCCGCCGCGATGAATTCTGCGTGCTCGAGCCGCGACCCATCGCTCGCGAGCACCACGTCGACCGGCGGCCGTTCACGACGCCGGATCGCGCGTAGCGACGGCAGAAGCGACTTGCACACCGGGCAGGTCGGCGAGACGAACACCACGAGCGTATCGCGTCCCTCTGCCTGCGGTGCACCGATGCGGCGCGGGGCACCGCTCATGTCCGAAACATCCACCACCGGTGCCGGCTGCCCGGCCTGCAAGGCCTGCGCGAGCTTCAACGCACCGACGGGCTGCAGACGCTCGTGCAATACGCCGATCTGACGCGCGAGCGCGAGCACGACCAGCGCGAGGCAGATGACCACCACCCACAATCCCGCAATCGCTATCCAACCCGCGACCGTCATGCGCTACCTCATTTGTGGGCGGGGCGCGGCAGCGAGCACGTTCTGCGCCGTATACAGAATCGCAAGCGTCGCAGTCGTGCCAATCACGGTGACGGCATCCAGCACCGTCAGCTCGCGCCCGAGCATCGGTTGGCCCGCAAGCAGGGCCAGTGCGGCTAGCAGCAGATTGCGGGCGACCATCCACCAGCGCACTGCCTGCCGCTGACCGAAACCAAGGCACCCGCAGTCGAGATGGATGCGTCCGCGCGCCAGGTTGATCGCCATCGCGGTCGCGTAACCGGTCAACAGGCCCGCCGCCAGCAGCGCGCCGATCGGCCGTGTCGCCGCGATGAGCACCAGGAGCGTCGCGGCCATTTCCAGCGCGATCGCTGCCGCGGCGACGAGCGGCACCAGCCGCTGCGGCAGGAGCTGATAGTTGCGCACGACCTCGCGAAAAGTCGTCCAGTCCTGCACCTTGTGTGCGACCGCGACCGCAAAGAGCGCCGCCACGCTCAGCGCAATACTCCAGGAAATTGCCGGATCGATCTGCACCACCGCTGCTCAGTAAGTCACGAGGGTCGTCGGCGTAAAGCCGATTTCGCCGATCGAGCGGAGAAACTTGCCGGATAGCGCGTCGTACACGTCCACCTTCTGCGCACCGATGAAGATCGCGAACAGGAGCGGCTTGGCATCCTGCGTCACGGCAATCGACGTCGCCATCTCCTGCAGTACGATGCGCTGCGTGCGCTTCTTGCCTGCCACGTCGTACACCCAGACTTCAGTCCCGGGATCCTTGTGCGAATCGGCGCCACCGACGTGCATGAGGCTGTACAGACGTCGCGTCGTCGCGTGCAGCGCGAGATGTTGCATGCCTCCAGGACGCCAGGAATCCCTGCGATCCGCCTCGTCGAGCAGCGACCAGGTCGCCGCTGTGATGCCAGAGGCGCCGGGCGCGAGCCGCACGGCGTTGCCGGCAAACGTGGCGAAAAGCCAGTCGTTGCCGTCCCGCACCCCTTTCTCCGTCACCGGATCCGTCAACGGGTCGAAGAGCTGCGCCGTCCGGCTCCTAGACGCAGCTCGCCCGTTGTCGTCGAGCTGCACTTGCAACGCTGCGCCGTCGCCGCAGAGTGAAAAGAAGGCGCGCCTACCCGTCGGATAGACCAGCGCGCACCCTGGTGTCTCGATCTCACCCACGAACTTGCGGGCCGGAACGTCGACGACGGTCACCGACTGTGCGGGCGTGTAGTTATAGAGCAGCAGGAACCTGAAATCGTCGGTGAGCCGCGAGTTCGCGAGTTGCGGAATCGTGCTCGCGCGCTTGGGCGGGATGGTCACTTCCGCCACGGGACTGAGCGTGCGCGGCGCGTAAAAGGTAACCACATCGGTGCGTGTGCCCCGCGTACCGCGCGAGAAATAGGTTTCAGGGGAAAGAATTTCCGCACCGCTCTTTCCGAGCACGACGCCGTTGAAGCTGAAGCCCGTGCTCAGCATTCCGAGCATGCGCCCGCTGTCGCCGTCGAGGAGGAACGCCTTGCCGTCCGCCATGTGATGGAAGACGACATCGTTGACCCATACCCAGTGAGCACCGGGTTGCGCCGGCAACTGATCGGCGACGAGCGGGTCCGGAGTGATCTCGGCGGCAGCGGACCCACCGGCGAACAGGCTCGCGAGCAAGGTGATTCCGACAACACCTGCGCACGATGCAAGTCGTGTCATGTTCGCCCATCCCCCGGAGGTTGTGGCCAGAGCCCGCGCGCTCGCGAGCATACAATCAATATCGGCCGCGTGACTACAGCGGCGGGGATTCGCCGTTGACGTGCATCACCGCGATCGTGCAACCCACCGCGAAGATCGGGATGGGCGCGTAGAACCACAGCTCACCCGTGCAACCCTCGACGCTGCCCGCGAGCGCAATGTAGGTGCGGATCTCGAATCCGCCCTGGCCCGCCTCGCGCCAGGTCTCGTCATCCTTGTAGGCGACCAGCTCCTCGCGCCGGTTGTTGAGGAACCGCTCGAGGAATTCGCGATCCCAGCGTTCGTTGATCTTTCCGGAATCCGGCGTCGCCGGCCAATGCGAGATGCCGCCCGTGCCGATCACGGCGATGCGTTGCGGAACACGATCGCAGGCCCGCCGCAGCGCACGCCCGAATTCGTAGCAGCGCCTGAGCGGAATGAGCGGCGGTCCCTGGCAATTGATGTTGACGGGAATGACCGGCAGGTCGTATCGCGGCGTGAGGAAGCTCAGTGGCACCATGATGCCGTGATCGAACTTCCATTCCTGCGCGTAGGCGAGGTCGATGTCCTGCATCACCTCCGTGATGAGGCGCTTCGACAGCTCCGCCGCGCCCGGCACGCGCGCATGCTTGATACCGAGCCACGCCTCGTCCTCGATCGGACCCTCGTAGTGCTCTCCCATCCCGACGCAGATCGCCGGCATGTTGTTCATGAAGAAGTTGGCGAAGTGCTCGGCACCGATCACGACCAGGGCGTCGGGGCGCGAGGCCTCGACCGCCTGTCGCATGCGATCGTAGGCGGCATAGAAGCCGTCGCGCAGGACCGGATCGGCGCGCTCCTTGCGCCCAGTGATACCGGGAGCGTGACTGCAGACGCCTGCGAAGACCAGGCTCATTTGCGGTCCGCAGCCCTGCCGTAGAGCCCGCCGCGCACCGGCCCGTACTTGCGCTCGCCCTCACGCATCGCTTCGAGATACGCATTCCACTCGTAGCCACGCAGCGCCGCGAAGTGCATGAGCAGCTGGCCATTGACACCCATCACATACAGCAACCCGATGTCGCCATCGCGAAACGCACGCTGCTCTTCGGCGTCGAGCTCGTATTGCGCCAGCAGCGCCTCGAAGTCCCGGTCATACTGCGCGCGTACGGTCGGATCGCGATTGAGCTGGTAAATCAGCTTCTCGACATAGTAGAGGCTCATGCCGAGCCACCCACGCGGGATCGGCGCGCTCGCCGCACACTCCCCTTCTCTGCGAGGCTCGACTCCAGCTCACGCAACAACTCGAACAACTGCGCGAGACGCGCGGCGCCGAAGTGCGCTTCGATGCCGTCGTAGATTTCCTCGGAGTACGGCGCATGGGTCGCGATCAACCTCAGGCCTTTCGGTTCCAGGCTGATGACGCTGCGGCGCAGGTCCGCATCGGCCTGCTTGCGCCGGATGAGCATGCGCGCTTCGAGGTCCGGCAGAATGCGCGACAAGCTCGGCGGCAGAAGACAGGTGGCGTTGGCGAGCTCCGTGATCGAGAGTGGGCCGGAATGCGCCAGCGCACGCAATACCCGCCACTGCTGCTCGGTGACGCCGTGGTTGCGCAGCCCGGGTCGGAACCGCCGCATGACCGCTTCGCGCGCACGCAGGAGCGCCATCGGCAGGGATTGCGAGAACGTGCGCATGGGGATCGCCCGCCTAGTCTTCATCGGCCATTACCGTATTGCGCAACACTCCGATGCGCGACACCTCGACTTCCACGACATCGCCCGGACGGAGATAGCGTGGCGGATCGAGCCGCGCGCCGGCACCGCTCGGCGTGCCGGTGAGGATTACATCGCCGCTTTCGAGCGTGCAGAAGGTCGAGATGTAGTGCATGAGGAAAGGGATTGGAAACAGCATGCGATCGCTCGTGTCGTCCTGCCGCGTCTCGCCATTCACCCGCGTGCGGACACGCAGTGGATCGGTACCGATCTCGTCCGCGGTAACGACGCAGGGACCGATCGCGCCCGAGCG
>DATIEU010000469.1:0-2525 GCA_035455565.1 Steroidobacteraceae bacterium
CCTTCCAAGAGCTGCAGGACGCTCTCGACCTCGGCGGGATACACCTTCTCGCCGCCCACGTTGATGAGCTCGGACTTGCGTCCGAGGATGCGCAGGTATTCGCCATCGACCTCGACGGCGTCGCCGGTCTTGAACCAACCGTCAGCCGTGAAGGGGCTCGGGTGATTGAGGTAGCCGAGCATGGCCGACTTGGCCTTGATTTCGAGCATGCCGTCCACGACTCGCGTTTCGAAGCCCTCGCCGCCCACCTTCACCCAGAGCGAGTCCGAAGACTTCGACTTGGAACGCAGGATGCCGACTTCAGACAGGCCGTAGGTCTGCAGCAGTTTGACCTGTGGGAACGCGGCATGAAAACGCCTGAGCGTCGACTCGGGCATCACTTCGGTGCCGTAGGTCACCATCTGCAGGCTCGACAGGTCGTAATGCCGGAAGGCTTCGCTCACCAGCAGCAGGTTGAGAAATGTGGGGGAGGTCGGCAGGAGCTCCACGCGGTGTTCCTGCACGGCGCGACAGATGGTCTCGGGTCGCCGGTCCGGCACAGTCACCACGCAACCGGTGTTCGAGAGATTGTAAAGAAGCGTGTTGAAGCCGCCGATGTGATCGAACAGCAGGAACGTGATCGTGCGCAGGGTGTGGCGCGGCACGCGGAACTTATCGAGCATCGGCACGATGTCGTGCAGCGCCGCCTTGCTCTTGCCGGTCGAGCCCGAGGAGAACAGGATCAGCCCTGGATGACCCGCAGCCTTCAGGCCACGCAGCAACTCGTGCTGTGCGGTGCGCCCCGTCGGCTCGATCTGCAACCGATCCTCAGCGTCGATCGAGATGCGGTACTCGACCTCGGCGATGTCGCGAAACTCGGGTTTCTTCTCCTCCACCGAGCTCGTGAGCGGCACGATGATCGCGCCGCGCTCGATCAGCGCGAGGAGCAACGCCACCGCGCGCGGCGAGAAATCCGCCTCGATGCTGACGACTGCACCGCGCGGCACCCCGCGCTCTCCGAGCGTCGTGTTCAACCGCCCGAGCTCCGCCGCGAGCCAGTCATAGTGGGTAACGGTGTCGCGCCAGACGATGGCCGGCGCTTCGCTCGCCTTGCGGAAGCGTTCGATGAGGAAATCGACGTGCACTACACGCCCCCGAGGTAGAGGACCTGCCCGGTGACGAAGCCGCTCTGGCGGCTCAGGAAGAAGTCGACCACGTTGGCCACGTCTTCGAACGCGCCCAGGCGCTTGATGGCCTGGCGTGCGACGAGGGCCGCGATCTTGTCCTGGGGCACGGCGCGGATCAGGTCCGTCTGCACCGGCACCGGCCCGACCGCGTTGACCGTGATACCGAAGTCCGCGAGCTCACGCGCCATCACGCGGGTCAGCGCTTCGACCGCTGCCTTGGACGCCACATAGGCCGCCTCACCTTCGAGCTTGAGCGGCACCGCCACGGTCGTGAAGTTCACGATGCGTCCGTATTTCGCCTTCTGCATGAGCTTGGCCGCCTCGCGCGCGAACAGGAAGGTGCCCGCGAGGTTCGTGTCCATCACGCGACGCACGGTGTCGAGCGGCGTGAGCAGCGAGTGATTCATGGAAGCGATGCCGGCATTGTTGACGAGGTGATCGAGCCGGCCATAGTCGCGCCGCAGGCTCGTGAACAGCGCCTTGACGCCCGCCTCGTCGACGACATCGGTCGTCACGTGGCGATAGCGCTCGTGGGCGAGATCGCTCGGCTCGCGGCTGCAGCCGACCACGCGATGACCGTGCGCCAGGTAATGCTCGGCGAGGTGCCGGCCGATGCCCTTGCGTGTACCGGTGATCAGGGTGACCGGCTCCGTCATGATTCAACCGCTCTTTTGTCGCGCCGCGAGCTCCTGCGCGGCGTAGGCGGCCAGCGTGCCGATGGTGCGATACGGACTCGAGCGCTGCGACAGCGCTTTTTCGTCCGCCAGTGCCACGCCCACCGCGTAACGCTCTTCGAGGGTCTGCTCGACGGCGATGACCAGTGACACCAGCGCCATGGAATCGAGAAGGCCACCCTCGCCGAACAGTCGCGTGTTGCTGTCGAGCGCGCCGTCGATGTCGATGCCCTGCTCGGCGGCGAGCTCACGCGTTGCCGCCACGATGATCTGCACCAGGTCGTCATTCATTATTAATGCTCCAGCGGATTCCCTGCTCAGCCACCCAGCGGCGCGATCTTCACCGGCTCGCCGTTTACCTTGAGCGAGCGTTGCGCGGCATCCAGCACCTTGACCACGCGCAAGCCGTCGTATCCGTCGCTGACGGGTTGCCGGCGCGTGCGCACGCAATCCAGGAAGTGCAGGCACTCGAGCCGCAGGGGCTCGGTCACCTTGATGTAGGGCACCAGGATGTCGCCGAAGCGCAGGCCGATGTACTCGGCGAAGCTGTCGTAATCCGTGCTGATCTGCGCGCCCTTGTCATAGATGCGCAGTTTTTCGTTTGCCTCGAGGTCGTCGAACACCGCCATTTTGCGGTCGCCGACCAGAGTGAGCTTCCTGATCTTGTGCGGGTCCAGCCAGCTCA